>JBJKSV010000960.1:0-15411 GCA_046703605.1 Limisphaerales bacterium | reverse complement strand
TCTGTGGTTCCTCGGCTCGGCCTTGGGACTGGCCGCGGTCACTTTTGCCTTTGCCGGCTGGTTCTTGAGCTTTGGCGAGCTCGCCCAGAGGCCCTGGCTGATGTTCTCGTTTGTCTTTCTTATCGACATGATTGTGACGGCTCTGGTTCTGCTCAACACGGACCTGCTGCCCGCCCAGGCCCTCTCCGGGCTGGCGGTGTTTGGGCTGCTGGCCTTTTGGACCGCCAGCTCGCTCCAGTCCTTTTCATTGCCCTCAGCCCTCTTCTTCTATTTCGTGCTGGCAATTTTTCATTCGCTCTTTCCAGCACTGATGGAGCGTTGGGGCGGAATAAAGACCGCCGCGTGGGCGACTCAACTGTTCCCGCCGCTGGGACTAATGCTGGTGCTGCTGCCGGTCTTTCAACTGGCGCAGGTCTCCTTCGCCGTCTGGCCATTCGTGTTGTTAGTGGATTTGCTGGCAATCGGCTTGGCTGCGTTGACCGCTGCGCTGATGCCGATAGTCCTGATGCTCGGGCTGACGTTATGCGCAACCGGGGCATTGATTTTCAAGATCCCCGCGACGCTGACCGGGCTGCCGACCGCCTTCTTCCTGCTGGGCGCATTTGGCGCTTTCTTTGTTGGGGCGAGTGTTTGGCTGGTCCGCCGGCTCAACTCCGAGGCCTTCAGCGGACGGTTGGGGTCTCTGCAGGCCTTGTCGGCACCCGAGAACTTCGCGGTTCAGTTGCCAGCCCTGTCCGCCGTGTTTCCGTTCCTGCTGCTCATGATGGCGACGCTGCGGTTGCCGTTGGTCAATCCTGCGCCGGTGTTCGGGCTGGGTTTCCTGCTGGCGGGGCTGCTGCTGGGCCTCACGCGGCTGTTCTCACAAGACTGGCTGTCGGCGGTTGCCCTGGCCTGCGTCGTGGGACTCGAATGTACCTGGCATTTCAACCGGTTTGAGGTTGGGCACGCCTTCCAGGCGCTATCCTGGTACATCGTGTTCCTGGCCGTGTTCGCCGGGTTCCCCTTCGTGTTTTTGCGCCGGTTTCAGGAACGAATCGTTCCCTGGGCCACGGCGGCCATGGCGGGACCACCGCAGTTTTTCCTTGTCTATCGGCTTGTCCAAGCGGCTTACCCAAACCACGTCATGGGGCTGTTGCCAGCGGTGTTTGCCGTGCCGCCGCTGCTAAGCCTCGGGGCAATTCTGAGGCGATCCCCCAAAGCCACTCCGCTACGCACGGCTCAACTCGCCTGGTTCGGCGGGGTGGGGCTGTTCTTCATCACGTTGATCTTTCCCGTTCAGTTCGAACATCAGTGGATTACGATCGGCTGGGCATTGGAAGGCGCGGCATTGTGCTGGCTCTTTCATCGTGTGCCGCATCCGGGCTTGCGGTTGACCGGGATCGGCCTGTTGGCGCTGGCCTTCGTGCGGTTGGCATTGAATCCGGCGATTCTCGACTACGGGGTGCGAGGCGGCGTGCCCGTCCTCAATTGGTATCTGTACGCGTATGGCGTTGTCATCGTCTGCCTGTTTGCCGCCGCGCGTCTGTTGGCCCCGCCGCGGCACCTGGTCCTGGGCGCCGAAGCGCCGCCGCTCCTTCAAGGCGCCGGGGGCATACTGGCATTCTGGCTGTTGAACATCGAGATCGCCGATTTCTTCGGTGCGCCCGGCTCAACGCTGGCCTTCCGGTTCAACGGGAATTTCGCGCAGGACATGACCTACTCGATTGCCTGGGCCTTGTTCGCTCTGGTGTTGCTGGTGGTGGGAATCGTTCGGGCGCGGTCGGCGCCACGTTACGCGGCCATCGGACTGCTAAGCCTCACGGTGCTCAAGCTTTTCTTCCACGACCTGGCCAGTCTCAGCCAACTTTACCGGATCGGCGCCTTGGTGGGCGTGGCGGTGGTTGCGATGGTGGCCTCGTTCGCTTACCAGCGCTTCTTCACTGCCGCAGGCAAGACTAAGGGCCAGGCATGAGGCGCAAGGCGTCAATTTAATTCCCGATTCGTCTCGAGGGCGCCCGGCCGTAACAAGCCTTTTGATCAGCAAATCTGAGAATAAAGGACTATGACGACGAAACTCGACCTCGTGATGGCGGCGGTGTTCTTGGCCGCCTGCGATACTGGCTTCGGCCAGCCCACAATCCAATTCTCCAAGACGTCCTACAGTGTGGCCGAAGACGCTGGGACTCTCAGCCTGACTGTCTTGCGTTTGAATGACAGCAGCGGGGCTGTAACCGTGGACTACGCCACGGTTGATGGTACAGCCACCGCCGGGCTGGATTACGTCGCCACCAACGGCACACTTGTCTTCGCCCAGGCCAGAAGGCCGCCCTGTTCACGGTACCGATCCTCAACGACGGTTTAGGGCAGCGGCGACGCGATTCCTGCTTTGGCAGATTATCCGCGGGTCCAAGGCATCAGACAGAAATAAGCGCCTTCCCCTGAGCGGCGAACATCATCGACAATGACGGTGCAGGACAATTTGTCTATGGCGCCGGAGTCCCCTGCGGCTCCTGGGCAGGAGCGGTAGGAACCGCTGATTCTGATTCCTCCCAGACTCTGATGGGTTCGTAAAACGTGTTCCGCTGAACCGGGATGCAGCCGGCCTCGCGAATGGCCTCGATCATGCGCGTCTCAGTTTGCAGTTGAGGCGTATGGGCGCCGGCCATGTGGAAGATATGTTCCTCGAGGATGGTGCCGTGCAGATCATCGGCGCCGAAGCTCAAGGCGAGTTGGGCAGGTTTGAGTCCGCCCATTCCCACCCAATTGGCGGTGAGATGATCGAAGTTGTCCAGGTAGATCCGGCTCACAGCGATGGTGCGGAGCATGTCGAAGCCGGTCGGCGGGCGCTGCACGGGGATTTCGTTGTTGTCCGGATGATACGGGAGTGGCACGAACCCGACGAAGCCATGGGTCTCATCCTGAAGTTCGCGCAATTGGCGCAAATGGTCCACACGGTCTTCAAGCTTTTCGACGTGGCCGTAAAGCATTGTGCAGGTGCTGCGCCCGCCCATTTGATGCCAAAGGCGATGGACATTCAAATACTCCTCAGCCGATTCCTTGCCCTTGGCAATCGCGGAACGTACTTCCTTGCGGAAGATCTCCGCGCCGCCACCGGTCAGGGAGTCCAGGCCCGCCTCCTTCAGTTCTTGGAGCGTCTCGGAAACTGGCTTTCGCGCCAGCCAGGCCAAATGCAGCACCTCGATGGCCGTGAAACATTTCAATTGCAAGCTGGCATCGAGCGCGCGGAGGGCTTTGAGCATGCCGGTGTAGTAACTGAATGGAAGCGACGGGTGCAGCCCTCCCACAATATGCAGCTCGGTGATGCCCACCGAACGCGCCTCCCTCGCCTTTTGAACAATTTCCTCGATGCTGAATTGGAAGCCGTCGGCGTCTCTCTTCTTGCGTGCGAACGAACAGAATTGGCAGCTCAGGATGCAGTAATTCGAGTAATTGATGTAACGGTTGACGATATAGCTGGCCCGCCGTCCGACTTTCTTCTGGCGCGCCAGGTCGGCGATGGCGCCCAGGGCGTTGAGGTCTTTGCTCCCGAAGAGCCGCAAGGCATCTTCCTCGGAAATCCGGGCCCCTTCGCCGACTTTTTCATAGAGGTCGCGCAACGGACTGTGCTGGACGAAATACTGCATCCATTATTCTTACCAATCCGGGCAGCTTTGGCAAATCGGGGCGTGCGCCCCGCCTGATCACGCCGGCGGCCAGCCCTTGGGATCGCGTCCGTAGATGGCCTGGTAAGCGCGCACCGTGGTGGGCGGTGGACGATCCATGGCTTCGTTCTTAGCCTGTTCATGAATCTCAGCCAACTCGGCGCGCACCTGCTCCAGTTCCGCCTCATGCTCCCTTTCCTGCTCTTCTTTGGCAAATGCCTCTGAAGGGGAGTACTCCCTCGGCTCCGGTTGCGACTCCCGCAAGGGCGACAAATCTACCACGCCCAGCTCAGGGAAATGATATTCCCAGTCGGCGCCCAGGGCTTTGAGCCGGCGGAAAATCATCTCATATACGGGTGAGAGGTCGGCGCGTGCGGAAGTCCAGATCGTTCCCATGTAAAAGCGCATGCAGTCGCCTTCCGGCCAGGAGCCAACCTTGCCGGAGAGGTATTCATCGAGAAATGCCGAGGAACCCCGGAACGAGCCGGTGTCGGCGACGCGCCCCTCGGCGGTAATCACCTCATGGTTGTCTGAGAACACGTCCCACAGGCACTCGCCAATCAGTTCTGTGATCTCCTCTTGGGTCTTCACCTCCGTTTCCTCCCATTCCGCGCGCACCTCTTCGAGCGTCGGCTCGGGCCGAGGCGCAAGGTCTGGATTATTGGGTTCGCGTTTCCTGCGGGCTTGGATGAGGTCCTCGATATTTCGATGCACCCGCAGCCGCTCCTTGAACACCTGCTCCGGTGAAGGGTGAAAACATGCCAACAAAAGTGATTTCGCCCAGCCCTCCGGCGCTATCTCGGCCTGCACATCCGCCCCGGCGAAGCCGTCCGGGAAGAGCCGGTCGAACAACTCCTTTAGCTCGATGTCACTCAACCGCTCGCGCTGTTGTTCATTCATGATAGCCCTTAATCACACGCACACTGCCACCAACGCCACGCTGTTTCAACCCTGATTGCCCGCTCACCATTCCGGCTTCAAGCACTTTTGGCCGTGACAATTCCGTTGCCGGCCTGTCTGCTTTGGTCATGAACACTAACCGCTTGTTGTCAAAGCTCCGCCCGCTTCTGCTGTTTGGCGCATTGGTACTGATTGGGGCTGTCGAGACGCACGCCTGCACGACCTTCGTGCTCGAGGCCTCAAACCACGTCTGTTTCGGCCGGAATTTCGACTGGTTTGCCGAAGACGCCCTGGTGGTCGTGAACCCTCGCGGGGTGGAAAAGACGGCGTTGGCGCTGCCGGACAGTTCGCCTGCCAAGTGGGTGTCAAAATACGGAAGCCTCACCTTCAACAGCGCGGGATGGGAACTTCCGACCGGCGGAATGAACGAAGTGGGCCTGGTGGTCGAGGAGATGGTGCTAGGCGAGACTCACTATCCGGGACCGGACGCGCGCCCCGCCCTCAACCCGCTGCAATGGGTTCAATACGCACTCGACACCTGCCGCAGCGTCAATGAAGTGATCGCAGCTTGCCGGAGGATCCGCGTGGCGCCGGAGGGCATCCCGGTGCCCATCCATTACCTCGTGTGCGATGCGGCAGGGAATTGCGCGGCGATAGAATTCCTCGACGGGAAGATGGTCTGCCATCGTGGCAAGACGCTGCCCTACCCCGTCCTGGCCAACGAGCCTTACGACGAGGCGGCGGCTCAAGCCAGAGCCTGCCTGGCGGAGAAGGCAGCGGGCAAGGCACTCACCGGCGACATCCGTCGGTTCGGACGCTTCATCCAAGCCGCATGGAAGGTGGCGGAGTTCAAACCAGGGACGACGCGGGATGACGTGAATTACGCGTATCAGACGCTCGACGAGGTCTGCCAAGGCGATTTCACTGTGTGGCGGTTGGTCTATGACGTCACCGGACGTAAGATTCATTATCGCACCCGAAATCACCCGGGAGAGCGCGTGCTCGACCTCAAAAAGATGGACTTTGCCGGCCACGGCCCCATTCGCTTTTTCGAATTGGATTCACCCTCTGGGGAAGGGGTGCAACCGAAGTTTTCGGCTCTCTCGGAGGCGAGCTATCGCGATTATGCGCGGCGCTATCTTTCGGAGGGCTGGGTTCGGCAGCAACTTGGGGATATGATTCCTTTCATGGAGGCCATGGCCGTCAACCTGCGCGGCTACCGTTACGCGGAGTCTCCCGGTGGAGATTCCGCGCCCCTGGGGCCGGAGACAGCGGCGCCGGTTTCTCTGTCCGCAGAGCAAATTCTGCGCAAGGCCCTGGAGGTGCGCGGTGGGCACGAGGCGGCTGTGCGGATTCGATCTTACGAGGCAAAGGGGACGATGGATTTGCCGTGGTTGAAGGGCAGCCCTTTTGAGGAATTCGCCTTGAGGCCGGACAAATATCGCATGACGGCAGAGTTCCGGCCGAGCGCGAACTTCAAGGGAGGGCGGTATGACCAGGGCACAGACGGACAAATTGCCTGGGAAGGGCAGCCCGGAGCGCCTTGTAAGCGGCTCAGTGGCGGGCGCCTGGAGGAGCGTTTGCAGGGTGCGAGATTCTTTGCTGAAATAGATGAACCGGAGGATTGCCGATCGGCTTCTTGCCTGGGAGCGACTACCTTCGAGGGCAGAGAGTGTTATGCGGTCCAGCTCTGGAAGAAATCCGGCGAGAAAACGACCCATTACTTCGATGCCCAAAGCTTCCAATTGGCGGGGAGCCTCGGCACCGCTACGGTGGGGGACTCCTTGGCGTGGGTCGTGATGACGTACAGCGATTACCGGACCTTCGACGGGTTTAGTTTTCCCACCCTCATCCACGCCCGATCGCAACGCACGGACGCCCTCCTGCGCATCAACTCCATCAGAGCGAATGGGGTCAAGAGCAGCGTCTTCCATGTCCCCGCGGAGATGAAATGATGAGGTTAGCGTAAAGACCTGTTCGATTTTTCCAACGCCGATGCTCGCTCTGGATGAGTGCGAACGATAAGGTTAAATCATGCCGATGACTGTTGAGCAAATAGAGAAGGAGCCGCTTGCCCTTCCGAGCCTGGTCCGTGCTCGTCTGGCTGACCGTCTCGTGGAGGGCTTGGCGGACCCGGACCTGACACGAGTTGATAGACTATGGGCCGCCGATGCCAAGCGGCGCCGTGACGAGGTGCTTGGAGGGCAGGTCCAGCCGATTTCCGGCTCAGAGGCATTAGCGAGGCAACGGCCTCAGACTTTAAACCGCTCATCCACACTAATAAGCGCTAACTCAACAAAGACCGGTTGCGGGCCCTTTCCAGATTGAATTCCTTTGTCTCCATTCCTTGTCAGGCTCATTTTGCCGACACAGGGACGTGAGAAGTGGCTCAGGAGGATAGGACAAAGGAATGGGGGCAAAGGAGTTGTTGTGAAGGCGTTGGTACTGGGCGTGACGAGGTATGCAGACTGGCTTGGCAGGAGGCTGACGATCAGTTAACCTCCCTGCTTTCATAGATGAAAACTCAGTTTCGTGCGCTCCAGGCTTGTCTTTTCAAGCACCTCCTCGTGATCCTCGGGGTACTTCTGGTCCCGGCTCTAGGCCAGGCCATACCTCAGCCCGACTGGCTGATCGACCCCAAACCCTTCGTTGCCAAAGTGACTCCCGGCCCCTTTGGCGAGCAAATCGAGTTGGCCAACGGCCTGGTGCGCCGCGTCATTCGCATCAAGCCCGACGCGGCAACGGTCGCTTTCGACGACCTCACAACCGGCCAATCGCTGCTCCGGTCTGTGCGCCCCGAAGCCGAACTAACCATAGACGGCAAACGCACCGAGGTGGGAGGACTCCAAGGTCAGCCGATCCAGAATTACCTGGAACCCTCCTGGATACCGCGCTTGAAAGCCAATCCCGCCGCACTGGATTTTCTCAGGTTCAAGATCGGGCGCACGGTCGCGCGCTTTCCCTGGAAGCAGCAGCGCGAATGGCTGACAGAAGATGCCCCGTGGCCTCCGCCGGGCGCGTCCTTGACGCTGACCTTCGGCCCCCAGGGGCAAGGCGCCGGCCCAATCGTCGATGTCCACTACGAGATCTACGACGGCCTGCCGCTGATCTCGAAATGGCTCACCGTTCGGAACACGTCCTCCCAGCCGATGATGCTCAACTCCATGACCGTCGAGCAGTTGGCCGTCGTGGAATCCGAATCGCTTGTCGATGGAGGGGCCTCCAATTTTTGCCGTGCCTACCGCCCGATCGAGGCCTTTAGCGATTACTCGTTCGGAGGCGCCATGAGCGCCAATGTCGATGCCCCGGCCATTCATTGGGAGACCGACCCGCTCTATCTCACCCAGGTCAATTACAACCGCCAAACCCCCTGTCTGCTCGTATGCTCACCCCCAATCGGCCCTGAAACCGAGATCGCTCCGGGCGGCGTCTTCGAATCATTTCGGGTCTTCGAGTTGGCGCATGACAGCACCGACCGGGAACGTCGCGGATTGGAGGTAAGAAGGGCCTATCGCGCCATGGCGCCGTGGGTGCAGGAGAATCCCATCCTCATGCACGTCACCAGCGCCAAACCGGAGGCGGTCAAGAGGGCCATCGACCAGTGCGCGGATGTCGGCTTCGAGATGGTCATCATGAGCTTCGGCAGCGGATTTAACATTGAGAATGAATCCTCCCAGTATTTGGCCGAGATGAAATCCCTGGCCGATTACGCCCATTCCAAGGGCATTGTCCTGGGAGGGTATTCCTTGCTGGCCAGCCGCTCCATTGACGCCAACAACGACGTCATCAACCCGAAGACCGGCAAGCCCGGCGGCGCCCGCTTCGGTAATTCCCCTTGCCTGGGCAGCGTTTGGGGCCTGAACTATTTCCGCAAGCTCAGGCAGTTCTTCGAGGTGACTGGCTGCGGCGTGCTGGAGCACGACGGCTCGTATCCCGGTGACGTGTGCGCCTCCACCGAGCACCCGGGCCACACCGGCCTGAAGGATTCGCAGTGGAAGCAATGGAAGATCATCACCGGCTTTTACGAATGGTGCCGCGCCCGAGGCATCTATCTGAATGTGCCGGATTGGTACTACCTGACCGGGTCGAGCAAGTGCGGCATGGGCTATCGCGAGACCGACTGGTCTCTGCCGCGCGCCGAACAGGAAATCATCGAGCGCCAGAACATCTACGATGGCACCTGGACAAAGACTCCCAGCATGGGATGGATGTTCGTGCCTCTGACCCAATACCACGGCGGAGGGGCGGCGGCGACCATCGAGCCGCTCAAAGACCATTTGCGGCACTATGAAACCCGCCTGGCCGATCTGTTCGGCGCGGGTGTGCAGGCCTGCTACCGCGGACCGCGGCTCTATGATGCCGACCAGACCCGCGCCGTGGTCAAGAAGTGGGTTTCCTTCTATAAAGCTCACCGCGCCATTCTCGACAGCGACATCATCCACCTGCGCCGGCCCGACGGACGTGATTGGGACGGCTGGCTCCACGTCAATCCCTCCTTGCGCGATTGCGGCATGGCCGTTCTCTACAACCCGCTCAGCGTCCCTATCGAGCGCCGCATCCGGCTCCCGCTCTATTACACTGGGCTGACCGGCCCCGCCATTGTGCATTATGAAGATAGCCGAAGCTCCAGAATCCACCTCGAAAGGGATTACAGTGCCGAGGTGGCAGTGAGCATCCCCGCTCGCGGACGCACCTGGTTTACAATCCAGGCGCCAGGGACAGACCGCTCGCCCGCCGCCAGGGGGAGACGATGAGCCGCGGCGAGCAGCAGGTCCCGCACCGTTCTCCGTCCCTTATGATTCTGTCCCGCCATGATCCTGTCTTCTGCGATTCTGCTATCCTCCAGCGCCAGGCGCCAGGCGCCCTGGCTCCAGGCAAATTCCTGCAAACATGACAACAGGCAACGACTTGCGGGCGCCGGAAAAGGTGCGCGTCTCGGTTCTGGGAACCGGCTCGCTCGGCAAACACCATGCCCGCATTTACGCCGAACTCGCCGCGACCGGCAATGTGGGTTTTGTCGGCGTTTACGATGTCGTGGCCGAGACGGCCAGGAGCATCGCGGCCAAGCACGGAGTGCCTGCCTTCCGTTCAGTGGAGGAGGCGGTCGAGGCCAGCGACGCCGCAAGCATTGTCACCCCCACTCCATCGCATTTCGAGCTGGCTCGGCTTTTCCTGGAGCGCTCCAAGCATGTTCTGGTGGAAAAGCCGATGACCGCCAGCGCCGCGGAGGCCTCAGAGTTGGTCGCCCTAGCTCGCCAGCGGCATTGCATCTTGCAAGTCGGCCATATCGAGCGGTTCAATCCGGTTTTCAAGTACCTCCAGAGCGTGGCCTCTGAGCCGCGTTTCATCGAAGCCCATCGCCTTTCACCTTACCCCGCCCGAAGCACCGAGATCGGCGTGGTCCTGGACTTGATGATCCACGACCTGGACGTGGTTCTGGCCTTTGTGAACTCGCCGGTCAAGAGCCTGGACGCCGTAGGTGTGCCTGTGCTCAGCGCTTCGGAGGACATCGCCAATGCGCGGCTGCGCTTCGCCAACGGGTGCGTGGCCAACCTCACCGCCAGCCGCATCAGCCCGGAGCAGATGCGCAAGATTCGGGTCTTCAGCGGCGGCGCTATGACCAGCTACGTCTCCCTGGACTACCGCGCCCAGGAGGGTTTCATTTATCGTATCGCCAAAGCGGACGAAACCGAAAGCTCGCTTCTCAAGAAACTGCTGCGCGCCAAGGACTCGACCATCGTCAGCCAGTTCGGGGGAAAGCGGATCGTGCGCGAGCCGGTGCCAATTATTCGAGAGGAACCGCTCAAGCTGGAGCTGCAGGATTTCCTGGAATGCGTTCGGGCTCAGCGCACCCCAAGGGTCAGCGGGGAATCGGCCAAAAGGGCCTTGGATTTGGCCTTCGAAATCACACGCCAAATCCGGACCGGCTTGACCCCGAACGAATGAAAGCCAGGAGTTTCATGCTGATTGCCGGTGAACCCAGCGGCGACGTGCTGGGCGCCGAGTTGGTCACCGCCCTGCGCGAGGAGCTAGCCCACGCCTCCGCCTTGCCGGCCAGCGACCTCCAACCTCTCCAGACCAGCCTCGAACCTCGGTTCTTCGGCGCGGGCGGACGCCGCATGGCCGCCGCCGGCGTGGACCTCATCTTCGACCTCACGGCCCATTCTGTCATCGGCGTCGCCGACGTATTCAAGAAGTACCTAAAATTCCGCCGTCTCTTCTGCCAACTCTATCAACTGGCCCTCGAACGTCAGCCCGACACCATCATTTGTGTTGATTTTGGCGGCTTTAACCGCCGTTTCGTCAAAGCAATTCGCCAGTGGATTCGCCCTCGGACCGGCTGGTTCCATGACTGGCGTCCGCGCCTTATCCAGTACGTCTCACCCCAGGTCTGGGCCTCGCGCGAAGGACGCGCCTTTCAGATGGCCCGAGATTACGACTTGCTCCTGAGCATCTTTCCCTTTGAGAAAGGCTGGTATGCAAAGCGGCTGCCTCGGTTTCACGTGGAGTTCGTCGGCCACCCCATCGCCGACCGCTACTCTCAACTCGCGCCCACCGCCACAAACCCCCGGCCTAAATCGCCTCCCACAATTCTGCTCCTACCCGGAAGCCGGACCAAAGAGCTCACACGCCATCTCCCGGTCATGTTGGGTGCCTTGGCGGAGCTGCGCGCCGCCGTGCCCGGTCTGCGGGCGCGGATAGTGCTCCCAAATCAAGCCTTTGTCGAGCAAGCCAAAGACTTGGGCGTCGGCGCCAGCATCGAAATTCAGGCCGGTGGTCTGCCCCAGGCTCTGGCCGACGCCGATCTCGCTATTGCTTCCACCGGCACCGTTACCCTCGAATGCGCTTACTTCGGCGTACCCACGGTGGCCCTGTACAAGATTTCATGGCCCGAATATGAGATCGGCAAACGCATCGTCAAGGTGCCTTACCTGGCGATGCCCAATCTCCTGGCCGGCGAAGTGCTGGTTCCGGAGTTCATCCAACAAGAGGCCACCCCGCACAACGTCGCCCAGGCCAGCCTCGAGTTGCTCCGCAATGAAAGCCTTCGCTCCAGCCTCAAGGCGCGCCTCGCCGGCATCGTTCGCTCGCTGGGCGGCCCCGGAGCCAGCCGCCGAGCTGCGCAGGCTGTATTAAGCGGACCAATCGCTTGACTCGGCGCGCCGCTTATGTGCCGAGCGCTGATTGTCGCCACTGCCCGGCACCGTGCGGGTGCGCTAACCAAACCCGTACCTCGCGCGGCGTGTGGACGCCTCTGCTCGGCTTTGTTAGTCGCCATGCAACGCACCTCGGGGCGGGCAGGAAGAGCTCGCCAGGCTTCACTCCCTCGTTGTATAAAGGCGCCCATGCTCTTCCGAATTGCATTATCTGTGTCGAAAGTTGCGCCGGCTTTCGCGGCCTGCCTTATCCTCAGCGCGCCTGCCATCGGACGCGCGGCCGAGACCTACATTCCTGAAACGGATCCGCTCGTGCTCCAGAAGATCGAGCATTGGCGCGACCTGAAGTTCGGCCTGCTGATGCATTGGGGGCCTTACAGCCAATGGGGCATTGTCGAATCCTGGAGCATCTGCTCCGAGGACGAGCCGTGGTGCCGGCGCAAGAACCCGAACTATGACGAATACAAGCGCCAGTACGTTGCGCTGAAGAACACGTTCAATCCCATCCGCTTCAACCCGGACAAGTGGGCGCGCGCCGCCAAAGAGGCTGGCATGAAGTACGTCGTGTTCACCACCAAGCACCACGACGGCTTCTGCATGTTTGATACCCAGACAACCAACTACAAGATCACGGACAAGGATTGCCCATTCAGCATCAATAAGCGGGCCAATGTAGCGAAGGCTATCTTCGACGCGTTCCGGCGCCAAGGCCTGTGGACCGGCGCCTATTTCTCCAAGCCGGACTGGCATTGCCCATACTATTGGTGGCCGAATTTCGCCACGCCGGACCGCAACGTGAACTACAAGATTAGCCGCTATCCGGACCGGTGGAAAAGGTTTGTCGAATACACGCATACCCAAATCCGGGAGCTCATGAGCAATTACGGGCCGATGGATATCCTTTGGCTGGACGGCGGCTGGGTTAACAAGGACAACCTCGGCCAGGACATCGATATGGACGGTTTGGCAGCGATGGCGCGCAAACTCCAGCCGGGGCTCATCATCGTGGACCGGGCCGTCCCTGGTATTCACCAGGATTACCTCACGCCCGAGAACCGCGTGCCGGACCACTATATTCCGTATCCCTGGGAATCGTGCATTACTTCGGATGGCGGTTGGGCGTGGACGCCCGACGCGCATTACATGGCGCCGCGCAAGGCGGTGGATACGCTCGTGGAGATCGTCGCGAAAGGAGGCAACCTGCTGCTCAATATCGGTCCGGCCGCTGATGGCACGTGGGACCCGGGCGCATACCACCTCCTGGCCGAGATCGGGAAATGGCTGAAGCTCAACGGCCAGGCCATCTACTCCACACGCCCCGTGAAGCCATATCAGAGCGGCAATCTAGCCTTTACTCGAGGCAAGGACGGAACGATCTATGCCATCTATCTGGCTGCGGAACATGAACGCGAAATCCCACGCAAAATCACGATTCCCAACTCCCTCCTGAAAACCGGCTCCGAGGTGCATTTGTTGGGCGATTCGAAGTCATTGGCCTGCGAGGAGTCGCCCAAGGGATGGGTGGTCTCGATTCCGCATTCTGTGGCGTCTCATCCCTACTGCGATTACGCTTGGGTCCTGAAGATTCGGTAGGACCAGTGTGCGACCATTACAGGGAGCGATGCGGCGCCGCCGCGTTGAGCCATTGAGGAATAATTCTTGGCCGTGGAGGGCGTGCTCGCTAGAGTTCACCCAGTATGCACCCAAGCGTCTCGACCAGACCCCCAGGCGGCGCCGAGCAACGGCTCAAAAAAACCGGACACAAGGCGGCGACAACGCCAGCCAGCGTTATTGAGCGCCCCCAGCCGGTGCTCCTGAAAGATGGCTGCCGGGCGGTTGTGGCGATCCCCGATTTGCCGAGCCTGACGGCAGTGCTGGCGCCCCAAAGCCGGGCGTCTTTGCGGGAGCAGGCGCGGGAAGTCTTGAGTTCCCTTCAATCAATTCTGGCGGCCCAAAATCATCCGATGGGAGTCGTCGTGCAGACCGTCTTTTTGCGGAAGCCCGAGCATCGAGCCGAATGCGAACGGTTGTTTGCAGCCCAATTCGGAGGTGCCCCCCCACTGAGCAATTATCTGCCCCAACCCCCGGCGTGCGGAGCCGAGTTGGCGTTGGAGGCCTGGGCCGTCGATCTGGAATGCGCGCGGGTTGAACGGTTTGGAGCGCACGCCTTGGGCATTAGCGGCGGCGGCGGGCGCTGGGTTTATTGTGCCGGCGTGACGCCCGCTCCTTCGTGGCGCCGAGCTTACGATCAGACCATCGATGGGCTGCGGCGCATGCAAACGATTTTGGCCCAGGCAGGCTCCGGTTTCGCCAACGTATTGCGTACGTGGTTCTATCTCGGAGGGATAACTGAGCCCGAGGACGGCACCGAGCGATACAAGGAACTGAACCGGGCCCGGGCGGATTTCTATCAAGACATCACTTTCTCCAATGGCCGGCCCGAGCAAAACAAACCGCGCAGCGGTGTGTACCCTGCCAGCACCGGAATTGGGATGACCGGCGTCAGCCTGGTTATGAGCTGCGCGGCTTTTCACACGGATAGCCCAGATGCCCGGCTGGTGGCATTGGAAAACCCCAGGCAGACCCCCGCTTACCGTTATCATCCACGGTATTCGCCGAAGAGCCCGAAGTTTTCGCGAGGGGTCGCGCTCCAGCTTGGCGATTGCTTAATCACCTGGGTCTCCGGAACTGCCAGTATTGTCGATTCGGAGACCCATCACCTGGATGACCTCGAACGGCAAACCGAGCAGACCATCGACAATATCCAACACCTCATTGCGCGGGAGAATCTCGCGGCCCATGGCCTGGAGACCGCGGGCGCCAGCCTCCACGACTTCGCCAGCCTCCGCGTTTATCTAAAGCGTCCGAGTTACTTCAGCCGATGCAAGGCGATTTGCAACCGCCGTTTCGGTGTGACTCCCACCGCCTACAGCATCGCCGACATCTGCCGCCCAGAGCTGCTGGTCGAGATCGAAGGAGTTGCCTTCTCGCGTGTGCGATAGGCGAGAGCAGATCTCCAGATCATGGGAGCGCCCCCGTCCGAAATCTACTCCCGTGGCCTCCTCAGTGAGCCCGCCGGAGCCAGAGGGAGCTGAAGGTATTGGGCGCCTCGCTCAAGGGTTTGTAGATCGGCAGAGTCGCTCGCAGAAAGAGTTCATCGTAGTAGCGGAGCATGGGACAGGAGAGGAGGATGTCAAAGGAACCATTGAAAGCCAGGAATGCCTGGAGCAGCATTGCCTCGTTCCAATATCGGGGCCAATGCGGTGATTGGGGATGGCGCAATAGCGTCCAATAGTCGGGCGGAAAGGGAATATTGAAAGGGAAGGGCACATCGTGGATATGGATATGCACCCCCGGCGCGAGGCGCGGGAGTATTTCCAGGTAGATGTAGGGCACATCTCCGTCCAGGCAGATAACGTGGGAAGAGTCCACGAACAGCACGTCCCCGCTGGAGAGGGACTCGAAAGTCTTGAGCGGCACATCCTGCACTTCGGCGCGGATCAGCTCGATTTGCTCGACCTCGTGCAACCTGGCATAAGGGTAGGGCTCGATACAAACCATCTTGGTATTAGAACCGTTTTGGCGGTTGGCCCCGCAGGCCAGCAAAGAGTAGTAGGTTGAAAGGCCGCTGCCAATTTCCAGATACCGGGCGGGCCGCAATTGTCTCATCATGGCGTACAGCACAAAGGCATCGACATGGGGGTAGCCCGGAC
>JBJKSV010000959.1:0-4801 GCA_046703605.1 Limisphaerales bacterium | reverse complement strand
CGCCAATGATCCGCACCGGGCCCAGGAGCCCGGAATCCAGGAGGGGACTGGATTTCTTCCAAAGGCGCCAGGTAGTGAAGGTGAAGCGCCCGGTGGGGCTGGGTTTGTCTTGAAGAACCCATTGCGGCCATCGCTTGAGGGTGCCGTTGGGATTGCGCTCGGAGTCTTCGGGCAGATGCTCGTCGCCGATCATCCGGTTGGGCCAGAGGTTGGTCACTTTGACTTCGAGCCGGTTGTCTCCGGCCACCGCCGCGCGGGTGATGTCCAGACGGTAGGGTGGCTTCCAGAGCAGCCCGAGGTCTCTGCCGTTGAGGCCGACGCGGGCGATGACATCGACCTGGCCCAGGTCTAGAAAGAGCCTTTTGCCCCTGCCCTTCATCTCTGCCGGAATCGTCAGGGTGCGGGTGTAGGTGGCGGTGCCGGAGAAATATTTGACGCCCGGCTCCGGGCAATCGGTCCAGGAGACGAGGTGATTGAGGGTGAACTCGTCGGGAGCGCCCCAACCTGGCGGAAAATGCACGTCCCACGGGCCGGTTATCTCTTCAGAGCGGATGGGGCCGACAGCAAAGTCGCGGTGTTCTCCCTCCGCGGTTTGGAATTCATAGTGACCGGATTGAAACGCGATCAAACGCACGCGGCCGTGCGAATCGGTTCTGACCTGGGCAATGGGCGGCGTCAGATAGACCGTGCCTTGAAGGTCAATGATATCTGGATCAGCGCCCGAAACAGAAAACTGCTTGCCGTTGCGCGTGTAGGTCACCTCGAGCGTCTTGACAATGCCGTAGGCCGGGTCGTCGCCTTGCGCCATGCGCGCCACCTGGAACTCGGTCTCCCCGGCATCGACCATCCGCTGGAGCTTGGCGCGAACGTTGCGAGTGCGCGCGGGGTCGTCGAGAACGCCATAGCGCGCCTTCTGGATTTCGATGCGCACCTGTGGGGAAGACGCATTCATCGGCCGCCCGAGGGAGCCACGAGTTTCCGGCGTCGCGGAAAACAATGTCTTGCCGTCGTGAGTGACGCGGACAATAGGCGGCGGCGTGCCCGCCTCGGCCCGGAATACCACAAAGACCGAGCCGGAAGGGCCGAGGGAAAGGCTGACGCTCGTGCGCCCCTTCGTCTCCTGGTAAATCGGGGCACGTTCCATCCGCCCGCTGTCGGGCCACCACAACTGCGGCACCTTGCCGCTGACCCGGAACGTGGCGGTCGTGGTCACGGGACGCTCAGACGAATTGGCGACGAAATAAATGTCCTCGTCGGCAGTGGTGCGGTGGATGTAGTGGAGCGGTTGGCCGCTCTCGAAATCGGGTGCAACGCCCGAACCGCCCAAGAATTTCACAGGCTCATGTCCCCAGACGATTCGCCCCTTGCCGAGTTGGCGCTGGAGAACGGTTTTCCCATCGCAATTCCCCCAGATTTCGGAGGCGAGTTCATGTACCTCGTTGTCGCATTGCGGAAAGTCGCTGAGGCTGGGTGAGGCCAGCGGCGGTGTGCCGAGAATGGTCGCTCCGGCCATGGCCAGCGTTTTCACCTTGCGCAGCAGTTGCGGCGTCATACGCGGCGTTTGGGGCAAGACCAACACCCGGTAGCTCATGCCGTCGGGCAAGACGATCCGGCCATCTCTTACCGACATCAGGTTCAAAACGACGTCGGCGTCGCACTCGTCCCAGTCGTAGCCATGGGGGGAATGCATGGTGAAACCTTGCGGCGCCTCTTCAGGCTGGAGATAGCAGATGTCCGCGACGAATTGGCCCTGTCTCAGCAGGTATTGGCAGCGGGCCAGGTAGCGGTGCCAAGGGCGCGTTTCGTTCCACCAGGTTTCGGTCCGCTCATAATGCTGGCCCCAAGGCCCCATGGTCATGCCGGGGCGGTACTCGCGAGACCAAGGCTGAAGGGCGTAACGATGGAAGACAAATCGGTTGATGCCCTGGCAAAACGCGCGGTCGCCCAGGGCCTTGAGCGAGCCGGGATACGAGCGCCATCGCTCGCCATCGCCCGCGGTAAACGATTCCGCCCCGATGATGCGTTTGCCATAGAGATGCCCCGCGCAGGCCATGCCCCTGCACGTCTCGATGGCGCCGCTGGGACTCCAGAACTCGCCCATTGGCTCGTCGGCTTGGCCTCCATAAGGGATGGAGTCGCACGGGCCGCCGTAGGCCTCGCAAGTGAAGCGCAGGCCGTGGGCTTGGGCCAGTCGATGCATCTCCCCGGCGTAATTCTCGATAACCAACTCGGAAACCGTCTGGCGCAAGTCCCAGAGGAATCGCTCCGAGACCTCGAGGCTCTGGACCACCCGCCCGGTGAACACTGGAAGGAAAGGCAGGAGGTCGTAGCCGCGCCGCTTTTGGAATTCCCAGCGCATGTTGGCTGTCCAGTTTTGCGCCCCGTTCTCCCAACTGTCGATGTGCGTCGCCACCAAACCCGGATCCGCCGAGCCTGGCTCAATGCCGTTGTCCCTGACCAGCTTGGCCATCATCCCGGCGAAGTTGGCGTCGATACCTTCTTTGCTGAGTTTGTCGCATTCCAACCCGAGTCCGGTCTGTGGGGCCGGATGATTATCCACGCCGGTGCTGGTATGGCCAAAGCGGAGGATGGTCCACTCGCCGGCAGGCACATCCCACGACAGGCGGCCATCCGGAGCCATCTTCGCGGAAAGATTGAGGATGCGCTGCCACGGAATGACCGCCCGGTAAGGAAGCTGCTTTTCCTCAATTGCGCCAACATCCCCAACGTCGTAATCGGCCCTGGCGGCTAACTTGTCGATGCGGAAGGAGGACCCGACCGAGGGGACCGCCAGCACCGCTATGTCCCGGTAATAACCCGCCACCGCCTTGGGTTGCGCCAGTTTGCCCTCGAAGTGGAAGGGGCCTGACACTTTGGTTTCGCTCCAAACCACCTTCTGCATCGATTCCTCGGGCCGGATCCACGGTCCGCCGCTTCCATTCCAGCCGGCGTCATTGTTCATGTTCACTTGCAGGCCAAGGCGGCGCGCTTCCGCCACCACATGTTGGAACAAGCCGCGCCATTTGCCTCCCATGAAATCAACCGGACCGACCGGCGCCCCCTGATCCACTTCCATGATGAGCACCCCGCCAATGCCGACCCGCTGCATCGCCTCAAGGTCGGCTGTGATGCCATTGCGGGTGATATTGCCGTTGAGCCAAAACCAATATACCCAGGGCCGCGCGTCGAGCGGCGGCTTGGAGAAACCCGTTGCGAGGCTATCTGCCGCCGAGCCGCGAGACGAGTGGAAGGTCAAGAGGATCGTCAGACCCCAGAATAGAGTACGGAGCGCAGTTTTCATGGCTTTCAGGTCCTTTTACCACGATGCCGAGTCGAGGAAAAGTGGTAAGTGCAATTTCCGATTACGACGTGCGTTCATCAACGCGGGCCAGACCAGCTTCCAATTGGTTGATCCGATGGTGGAGAGAACTGTCGCGGCGTTCGGCGGCGGAGAGGAGTTCGCCTTTCATCTGCTCCATTTTCTCGCTCAGGCTCAGGAACCGGGCGTCGAGCCGGTCGCGGAGGGAGTCGCATTCCTGCCGGACATTCTGCTGGAATATGCGGAAATCGGCCTTGCTGAGGAATTCCGATTCACTGGGCGTTTTGCGGGTGAAGAGTTTGCGGGCCATGGCGGCCATCGAGACGACTGCAAAGGCACACAGCAGCCAGTTCTCGATGGCGCCATTGGGGAGGGTCGGAATTTGGCTGAACAGGTTCATGCGTTTTGACAATGGCTGAAGGTTGAGTTTAAGCCGGGCTGAGGCGAGGTGCGCCCGCCGGACCGGTGATGGTGGAGGCCCGCAGTTCCTTGAGGTGGTGAGCCTCGGCGAGCTTCTTCATGATGGCCAGGCGGAAGTTGAGTTCCTGCGGGGTTGGGTATTCGATATTGCAGCTTGCCTCGAGAATCCGGACGAGCTGCGCCAGTTCTTGGAGTTCTTCTTTGGTTTTCATGGTTGTATGTGTTTGGTGTTTGCAGGGTCGCCACAAATGCGGCCCAACAGTGAAAGAGTTGTTCGCTTTCGCCCGGGCCGAACAGGCGCCGGTGCGTTGGGCAGGAAAGGAGAGCGCGATGCGCCGGGAAAGTGGGGCGTTTCATGTTGAGTGTTAGGTTTTGGGTGGTGGATGATGGATGATGGATGATGGATGTTCGCGCAGAGGGCATGGTTTACTTGGCGCTTTGAACCGCAGCCCGAACGGCCGCCTCGGTGACAGTGCCAAGGGATTGGGTGGTGTCGTCTTCATATCCTCGCAACTCGACGCGCCGCACGCCGTTGGTATCGGACTCCAGGGCAAGAGAAGAGATGCCAAGGTGGGCGCCCAGAAGGCAGCGGGTGAATCGCTCGCCGTTGGGATTGCTGTAGGTGAGAACGCTGCAGCCGGGGGTGGCCAGGCACACGGCGGCCAGAGAGGAGAGAAAACGGAGCTTTGCACAGGTCTTCATAAGATTTTAGTTTGTTTTTGGACCCGATGTTTTCGAGCGAGTCTCTACAAAGGGTGAGGTGTTACGCGGAATTCGATCCGGGCTAATGGAAGGGATTGGGAGGGAGTAACTTACGGAAAATGTAACTGTTACGCGATCGTTACACTTTGATTGACATAAGGGCCGGCCAGGGACCACGAATTGCCCGAAAACGCGAAAAGGCAGACGCGAGACCACGGAGTACAGGAACGCGCCCGCTAGATGACGGTCGCTGGCATGGACCCTGCGTCCAGGAGATTTACCGCCCTCGCGCGGCCTTTTTTCCGTGTAGTCCTTTTTTTTTTTTTTTTTTTTTTTTTTTTTTTTTTTTTTTTTTTTTTT
>JBJKSV010000958.1:0-4838 GCA_046703605.1 Limisphaerales bacterium | reverse complement strand
ACCCTCACCGTTTCCACTTTGTGTCTGAGGCGCTGAGGCGTGCCAATTTCCCGTCATTCCCGTATCATCTGCTTTATCGGGAAACCGAGAAGGGAGTGAAGATCCTGGTGTTGCGGCGCCATCGCAGCAGACCGGGTCTCGGGACCCGGCGCCAATGAGCTATACGCCGGCGTCCATTCTGCACCGTAAAAGAAAGCCCTTCCCTTGTTTGAGATTAGCGTTCATTAGCGCAGATAAGCGTTACCGGTGTTTCGCCTTTGCGGTGACCCCAGGCCCTGCTCGCCCCACGCCGGGTGCCCAACTCCCTCCCGTACGATGCCCTCGGCCTCTTGGATCCCACTCTCCCGGAAGCTCGGGATCGGGCTCGAGATAATAGACCCATCCCGGCAACCAGGTTGGCCCGTCGTGCCTCGAATCTGCAATGCTCACACCCCGCCCCGCCTCTGTTGGCCCTCCCTCTTTGTTCCCTTTGCGCTCTTCTGTTCGATTCCAGGGCTTCTTTCCACCAAACTCGGAGCAATGCCCATGCGCCTCTAATGTCAAATTAACTTCAAAAAATCGCCTCCAAACGGCCAATTTCGCCTTTTGACCATCCTAATATATATAGGCGCCTGAATCATCCGCCTTTCCCGGCCCAGCCCGGCGAACCCACTCGCGCAAAACCGAAAAACCTCAACGATATTTATGAACGACACGCCAATGACCCGAAACCAACCCCAGCCCCCTGTTTCCGCCCCGCTCCCTCGAGAGGAGGCACGCGCCTTCTCAAACCTCAAATCTGAGATCTGCAATGGACACACCCCGCCCCGCATCTGTTGGCCGCCCCTCTTTGTTCCCTTTGCGCTCTTCTGTTCAATTCCAGGGAATACGGACCCCGCCTCAAACTTCGGATCTCCCCGCAGGCGCAACCACCCAGACCCCAAACTCCGGAAAAACGCAAAGAATCTACACAAAATCAAAGCGAGTTTCCCGTTTGTCCGGGATTCAGGCCCATTTGTCACCCTATACATAGTGAAGGCTGAATTTTTATTGAGCATGAAAGACGAAGATGACATGAAGACGCCAAAGGCCCGCCGCCCCCGTCCTCCGACCCCAACGACGCTTTGCTCCCCGGACCTTCGCATCACCACCGCGTGTTCCATGGCGGAGTTTCTGCTCTCTGCTTTCCCAATTTCCGCTTCTTCCCCGGCGTCACTCAATGGCAGTCAATGTCGCTCAATGTCACCTGTGGACAATTCAAACCGATGCCCGCCGGCACGCGGGTCCCTCCCTCATGGCCGCAAATCCGCAGTAATCCGCAGTAACCCGCGCCTATCCGCAGCTATCCGCACCCATTTTTTTCATCCACCCCTTCCGTGGCGGCGGCGGCGCCAAGCCGCCGCGACGAAACCAAACGCAAGCCAATGAAACCTAAAGAACCCTGTTCGCGGATAAAAACGCCCCCTCCCCGTCGCATCCGCCCTTCCAACCTCCATCCTGCCATGAGCGCCTCACGTTTCTCCTCTTACGCTTCACACCACCACGTCGGGTCACCTCCTGGTCATGGAGGGTGGCCACCGATGGTAGCCATGCGTCCCCCTTTAGGTCCTCTTTTGCCAACCGATTCTCACCTGTGCCAACCGATAGCCAACCGATTCCAACCGATTCCAACCGATTCCAACCGACAGCCAACCGTGCCCGACGGGAGTTCGTCTCTCCTCGTTGGCCCGCTCCTTGACCCGCTTGGACTCTCATGGTTCTTCTGTAACGGCGTGAATGGCTGCCGTGTCATGATCGGAAACGACTTGGATCTGAATGTCGCAGATTGCCTGGCGCGAGTCCGCCAGCAGGACCAGGATGCCGCCCGCGAGCTTGTGGACATGCCCCTGGAGGCCATGACCCCCTGCATGTTAGCCACCCCTTCGAGCAGGGCATGAGTATGGACAACGTGACTGCCGCCCCAATGAAGATGGTTGGCGGACTCCGCCATGATTCTCCGCATGTCACGTCAGCCAGGTGCTGGAGCAAGACCAGATGACCAAAGAACGCAAACAAACAACGATGCACGCGCATTTTGGGAGAAAGCCCCTGTGCTGGAGCGGCGCCATGGGCTGGCGCCGGCTCGTGCCAGTCTTTGCCGGAGCACTTCTCATCGTAGTGCTCCTTTGCGGAGCGGAGGAGCCAGGTAGCTGGGGCGAATATGCAATCAACAACTCAATAACACCCCATGCAAATCGAACAATCCTTACGCGAATTACTGTGGAATCCGGAAATGGTAGCCGGGCTGCCGAAGCTGGTCCTAAGCCTCGGAATCGCCGACGCCATCCCTCCGCCTTCCGCGAGGTGTATCCACCCCGGATAGTGAACAACATCTATCTGGATTCGCCGGCGCGCAACGATTACCACGACCACATCAACGGCGTCGCCTATCGGAGCAAGACACGGGTTCGTTGGTACGGGCAAGAGTCGCAGGTGGCGGAGCAGCCCGCCCTCGAGCGAAAGCTCAAACGAGGCATGGTGAGCGGGAAGGAAGTTTACGCGCTTCCGAGGCTTGCGATCAACGGAGGAGGCCTTGGCTTGTCCTTAAACACTACGTTCCGAACTGCCACCTTCCCCCCCATTGTGCGTCTCGCTCTGTGCCACCTGGAACCGGCCCTTTTCAACCGTTACCAGCGGCGCTATTTCCTGAGTGGCGATGGGAAGTTCCGGCTAACTCAGGATTCCGGCCTCCAATTCGCCGGCCTTCCGCCCAACCGCCGGCCGGCAATCGACCCGTTGCCTGCGGCATCGACGGTTATCGTCGAGCTGAAGTTCCGGTTGGAGTTTGCCCAGGATGCCGCTCGTGTGACGAACGCATTCCCCTTCCGTGTGGCTCGCTGTTCCAAGTACGTGGGTGGAATGGGACAATTATTTGCCTTATGAAGACTCAAACAGCCGCCCTGATAATCTTGCTCGCCTTGGCCTCCGGTGCCGCTGGTTACTTGCTCCGCGCTCAGAAAACCGATGGATCGCTGATCCTATCCGCCAAAGACGTGGTACGCGCCGATTATCTCTCTCCACCGGATTCGTTTTCCAGGGTCAAAAACACAAAGAATGCCTTGCGAGGCCTGAGCGTGCGGCTGGATGGCGGGGTTGTGGACGCTGTTTGGGCTTATGATCGCCTTCCCAAGAGCAGCGCCTCCGAGAAAAGGCAGGCAGCCCGGGTTTTGGAACGGGCTATCCGCGCGGGTGAGGCGGCTCTGCAGCAGTTCGAAGGAACTGCAGAGCAACCGATTGTTGCACAGGGTCTATTGCTTGCGCTCAAAAGAGCGGGCCGCTTCGACCGATGGACCGAGGTCTATCTCGAAATGCTCTTTAAGCACCCCACCGACCCGGTCGTCTCTCGCCTGGCCAAACAGGCGCTCGAAATCGGCAAGCTGGATGGGCAAGAGCAGCGGGTGCTCGAAGCGCTGATATACCTCAGCGTTTCTCCTGCGGAATTTGCGGGCAGGCCGGCAATTCAAGCCGCGCTGGATGCCGCCTGTCCTTCCTTAAGCCAGGTGAGGGCCTTCGGCCACCCGCCCGGCGCGGACCACACCGCCGCCGTTTGGTGAAAGTCGTGTCGTGCCCTTGCTTCGGCCCATCTGTTCTCGCCACATGCACAGACCACAGGAACCCTCGATGAAGACCCTGCGCGCACCCTGGTGTACCCCTCTTGGCCAACGGCTCGCGGCAGCCGGGCTTGTCTTGATTGCCACCGGATTCCTGTTCCGATCTCACTATCGGCTCATGGTTGTGGCGGGAGACAGCATGCTCCCCACCCTAAGGCCCGGCGAGCTTCTGATTGTGGATGAGCGGGCCTATGATTGTGCCGAGCCGCAGAGGGGAGACATCGTCGCGGCGCGATACTCCGGACAGTGGGTCGTAAAACGGATAGTCGGCCTTCCCGGCGAGGAGGTCGAGGTCCGGGGCGGCAGGCTCTACGTCAATGGTCGTCTAGTCAAAGAAAGCCATCCAACCAATCCGGGAGACCTCGACGTCGCCAAGGGGAGGCTGTCGGACGGAGATTTCGCCACCTTGGGTGACAATCGGGCGGTTCCAGCGAGTCTGGCAGTCCACCCGATCGTCACTAAAGCCGATATTCTGGGCAAGGTGGTCCTGGCCCTGGGGAAACCCTTTTCGCCGGGGTTGGGCGGCGACCTCGCACAAGAGGAGAAGGCCAAAGTTGCCCGGCCTCCCCTTCATCTTCGCTTAAGGTTGAGTCTTCTATCCTCTACTCGCGTGATAAAGAGAATCCAGAAAAGGAGCCGGCCGGCGACGGAGGTAACAGCTCGGGAGCGCTACGAGAGCTGCTACGGGCCTGCCTTTTCGTGCTGGATTGTACCAACCCGCATGAGATCCTATAGCCCGTAATCCGACTTATGAATCAAAGCGACAGTGAACGAGTTCCAGAACAAAGCCCCGTGCTCCCGACTCCAAGGAAGCGCCGGCCGCGCCGGAGGCGGGGAGGCAGGCTCAATTGGGTTGTCGTGCAGATCGTTCTCGGGGGAGCCGGCTGGGCTGGGTTTCGCTATTGGGGGCATCCACCGAGCGGCGAACTGGAGTATAAGACCAGCCCAGTAACCCGCGGCGACATCACTCAAATCGTTACTGCCAACGGCTCCTTAAGCCCCGTTCAATTAGTTGAAGTGGGAAGCCAGATTTCCGGTGTCATCACCGAGATAAAGGTCGATTTCAATTCGCGCGTCAAGGCGGGGGAAATCGTGGCCCAAATCGACCCGGCCACATACGAGCGGGCGAAGGGCCAGGCCGAGGCGGAACTGTCCAGCGCCAAGGCCGCTCAAGAAATGGCGCAACTGAATTACGACCGTGGAAGGGAA
>JBJKSV010000957.1:0-9177 GCA_046703605.1 Limisphaerales bacterium | reverse complement strand
ACGCGAGGCCAGGAGGAACCGGTGCGGAGACGGGGCCCACCTCCACTCTCAAGGCGGTTGAACCGTTGAGCTGGCGCCGTTCCGGATCGAAAGGGCTGACAATTTCGGGAGGCACTTCGATCCGCTTTTGCGCGCGCCGCCGCTTGATCACGGCCGGATTGAGCTTGGCGAGGATCTCGGCCAGGGGCAAAGAGACCAGCACCTGGTCACGATCCGGACCTGGAAGGAAGGCCTGTGGCGCTGCGCGGCGCAATTCTCCAAAGGTGATGCGCACAGCCCCTCGCGAGAGCTGCGAGAGTACGCGGTCCAGGGGCACCGTCACCATCATATTGGTCGTGTTGACGGATCTGAGCTTTGGCCTCAGCTCAGCGGCCAAGTCCTTCAGGATGGGATCCAGGGCCAGCTCTATCGCCGTCTCAAGCGCCATTTTGCCCGCGGGGGAACCGGGGGATGGCGCTGGCCGAGGCAGGGGAATTGGAATCTCGGCGTCGGCCTGCCTGATATCAGGGGCGGAGTCGAGGTGGTCACCATTCGGTGATTCGCCCCGTCTTCCCAGGAAACTCTTGAGGAATCCTAACATGTTACTCCATTTGGCTTCATTCAGTTACGCTGCTGCCGACCAAATGAGTGGCAGGAAACATGCCAGTCTGGTTTGCTCCTTCGTGTTTTTTTCAAAGACACATGCTGTCCCATCCCAAGACGGGATTTTGTGCCTTGGCACTCGCCGTTCTGAGGAGAATTAGGCATTCAGCGCCGTTCGGCGCGAGACGGAACGAAGCTTGCTACACTGTTGGAAAGCTCACTTCGCGGTGGCGAGGTGGTTCGTAATGAGACAACGGCGCCGATCAATATTGGACAATGGATGCTCGACATAGAATCCTGCTGCTGGATGATGATCCGGACTTGCTGGACATGTATCGCGAGATCCTTGGCGAGTTGCCCAGCCAACCCCTCATCCGCACCGCCTCATCGGGCGCACGGGCCCTGGCAATGCTGGAAGCCGACCCGTTCCGTCTGCTGATCTGCGACCTCAAAATGCCGAAGATGGACGGTTTGCAGGTCCTGTCCATCGTCCGGCGCAAATTCCCGGAACTGCGCACCGTTGCTCTCACATCGGTCATTGACGAGCAGTTCCGTTCCAGGGCCTACGCGCTGGGAGTGGACCTGTTTTGGAACAAGCCGAGCACCGAGCAGGAGATCCAGATGTTTCTGGAGTGTCTGGAATCCCTGCTCGGGCCGGAGACCCAACCGGGGTTTCGCGGTCTTCAGAGCAAGAGCCTGGTGGATATCATCCAGCTCGAATGCATGTCCATGAGCTCCTCCGTGCTGCGCATTACCAACGGGGTCCTCACGGGCAGGATCTGGATACAGAGCGGCGAACTTATTGACGCGGAGGCCGGCGGGATCAAGGGGGAGGCAGCTTTCCTTAATATCCTGACCTGGAAGGCCGGTCATTTCGAGACATTGCCGCCGGACCCGGCGCGGCCCCGCTCGATTCACAAATCCTATAACGCGCTGCTTCTGGAATCGGTCCAGGCCCTGGACGAATCCCGCGGCCAGAGCGGCGAGGCTCAATCGGCCCCGGTGGCCTCCTCTTCAGTGGCGCGGATTTCGCAGGTCGAAGGCATCGAGTTTCTGCTGGGTCTCAAGAACGGCCAGGAGCAGCCGCACTTGGCCCGTGGCCTTGAAGAGCCTCTGCGGATGGCCGCGTGGGCACGCCAAACGTTGACGGCGTTCCGCACGCTGGGAGAGCAATTGCGGGCCGGGCCCCTCGAGGAACTCGACGGTCTCGGCCCTCAGCGGCATGTAGCCCTGGCCTCGCGGGGCGACATGGACTTTTGCGTGGGCTGGAGACATTCGATGACAGCTCCGCAGGTCCGTGAGATGACCGAGAAAGCATTGGCGCTATGGGATTCCTAGGCCTTTTCCAAAAACCTGCTCCGGACCTGCTCCGACTCCCCTCGGGCAGTTTCACTGTGGACCGCCACGGCACCGTGCTGACCACGACCTTGCCATCCCACTTCCCGCCGGAGATCGTGCGCGGGTTAGCAGAAATTGTCCTCAGCGCCTTCCGCGGGGCCAACGAGGCCCAATTGCCGCTCTCCGAGATGGTCGTTCATTATCCGAGCTTGAAGATTACTGCCCGTTCGATGCGGGGCGGCGCGTTGATTTTCCTTGCTCCCAAGGCACCGTCTTCGCAGATGATTTCAGCCCCATCCTCAAGCGTGTATGCGTAACAAGAAACTGGACCAACTTATTGACCAGATGGAAAACTATCTGGAGTGTTGGAAACAATTCAACTACTTCGTCAATCTGGGACGCGCCAAAAAGTTCAGCCAGGAAGATGACGGCCAGTTCCTGGAGACCAAGAGCGTGCTGGTCCAGCAACTTGAACTGATCCTGGCTGCGGTGGAAGTCAGTTCACCGACGAAGGAAGAGGTCCACACTTTAGTCGGCAATGCTCCCTCCTTGCGCTATCTAAGCGAGTTAAGCGACGCCGCTCTGCGCAACATCGAGAATCAATGGCATAAGATCTACATCGGCTGGCATGCCATTCTCGGCCAACTGAAAGTCCGCCAGCGCGCCGAAGACGCCAAATCGGGCTTTGGCGGCCTGTTCCACAAGAGCGGATGAAGCGCCGCCTGGCTGCCTTTCGCACCGTTCGCGGCAACTGATTCGCAAACCATGATGGAGGACGTTTACGGTCCCATCCAGCGCCGACGCAGGAGGATGGACCTCTTCACCGATGCCGGCTCGGGGCGGGACCCTGAAATGTGAAAGGCGAGGCGCTCTCGGCAGGACGGAGGTCGGGAGATGGGTTCATGTTTTACGTTTCAGACCACCAGGAACATCGGCTCAATTTGCTGCTTGTCTTTTGGCCGCTTTTTTCGTTTCTACGCTGCGTATGCCAACTTGGATTGCGGTATTGGTGCTGGGGATCATTGAGGGAATTACCGAGTTCCTGCCGGTCTCATCGACAGGCCATTTGCTCATTGCTGAGCGCTGGCTGCATTTGCACGAGAGCGACATGTTCAACGTCGTTATCCAGTGTGGCGCGGTGCTTGCCGTGCTGCCGCTGTTCCCAGACCGGCTGCGACAGTTCCTTTTTAAATGGCGGGAGAAGAGCACCCAAGATTACGCGCTGAAGATCATGGTGGCCTTCGTCATTACTGGCATCGGAGGTCTCATCCTGGATAAGAACGGATTCAAGCTGCCCAAGACGCTCGGCCCAATTGCCTGGGCACTGCTCATTGGCGGCATTGGCTTCATCCTGGTGGAGTGGTGGCTCCGGGGGCGGCCGCTCAAGAACCAGATTACTTGGCCCATCGTGTTCGCGGTGGCGCTTGGGCAGCTCATCGCCGCCGCCTTTCCAGGGGCTTCGCGCTCCGGAACAACGATCCTGCTGGCCCTGATTCTGGGGCTGAACCGGATGGCCGCAGTCGAATACACGTTCCTGGTTGGAATTCCGACCATGCTGGCAGCCGGCGGGTGGGAGATCTTCAAGACCCTGCGCCATCACACGGGAGCGCCCCCGGAAGACTGGGGCATGGTCCTGCTCGGTTTTCTGGTGGCGGCAATTCTCTCGTTTATCGCTGTCAAGTGGCTCTTGCGCTATATCCAGACTCACACCTTCACCCTCTTCGGGTGGTATCGCATTGCCTTGGCCGGGGTTATCGTTTTGGGCCTCATCTTTTTGGGCTGAGATTGCGCCACGTTTAGGGGTCGGTTCTTAGTTTTGATAACTCTCCCACCTCGGTGGCACCGCTTTCTTACATGAGTTATCAATACTAAGAACCGACCCCGATGCGTTGAATCAACTGCCACGCCTGGCGGACATGACGCGCTTCGGTGTGGGTTTGGCCGACGCAGAAGCGAAGGGTGAAGCGCCCGTTGAGAATGGTGTGCGTCAGGTAGAGCCTGCCGGTGGCGTTTAGCCGGTCCAGGAGTTGCCGGTTGAAATCATCGCCTGCCTTGTGACGGAAGCAAACCAGGTTCAGCGGCACCGGGGCTGCCAACTCGAAATCCGGCGAGCTTTGAACCCAGCAGGCAAATTCCTGGGCCAGTTCGATGTGCCGCCGAATGCAATGGCGCAAGCCCTCAACACCATAATAGCGAATGACAAACCACAGCTTGAGGGCGCGAAAGCGGCGTCCGAGCGGAACCTGCCAATCGCGGTAATCGATAACGGCGCCAGACTCGGTTGCCTTGTTGCGCAGATATTCGGGCAGCACGGTCAGTGTGTTGATCAGCGCGGCGCGGTCCGCCACATAAAAGCAGTCACAGTCGAAATTGGTGAACATCCACTTGTGCGGGTTGAACGCATAAGAATCGGCCAAATCCAAGCCCGCAAAAAGGTGGCGAAACTCGGGACAGACGCTGGCGGCGCCGGCCATCGCCCCATCCACATGGAGCCATAGCCCTTCCTGCCGGCATAGATTGCCGATTTCAGCCAGCGGATCGAATCCATTGGAAGAGGTTGTGCCCAAGGTCGCCGAGACAAAACAGGGGAGCAGACCGGCCTCGCGGTCGAGGGCGATTCTCCTGGCCAATGCCTCGGCGCGCATCGCGAACCTCTCATCCGTCTCGATCAGCCTCAGGTTTTCCCTTCCCAGGCCGGCTATCTTCACGGCCTTTTCCACGGACGAATGGGCCTGGGTGGAGGTATAGGCCACCAGGCGTCCGTTGCAGCCGTGTCGATTTGATTCGAAACCAGTGGCGCGTTCGCGGGCGGCCAGTAGAGCACAGAGCACCGCACTCGAGGCGCTATCCTGGATAACGCCGCCTCCCGCGCCGCTTGATTTGAACCGGTCGGGCAAACCGGCCATGTCGGCCAGCCAATCAAGCACATGGGTCTCCAGCTCCGTGCAAGCCGGGCTGGTGGCCCACAGCATTCCCTGGACCCCCAGCCCCGCCGAGAGCAATTCACCCAGGATCGATGGCCCGGAGTTGTTGGCGGGGAAAAAGGCGAAGAAGTTAGGCGATTGCCAGTGCGTGATGCCCGGGAGTATGAGCTTCTCGACATCGCTCAAGATGGCGTCGAACGGCTCGCCTTGGGTCGGCGCGGCAGGCGGGAGCGAGGCGCGAATTTGGCCAGGAGCAACTCTTGAAAGCACCGGCAGCGATTCCACCCGGCGCTGATACTCGGCAATCCAGTCTATGATGGCATAACCCCAGCGCCGGAATTCATCGGGGGTCATGTGCGAGTGGTTTGGTTCTCTGTCCATGATGGGGCAAGGATAGGAGAAGGACTATAGGTTGTCAGGCGAATGATGGCCTGTAGGATGTCGGATGGGTCAGACCAGTCCGGCGCGTCAGACCGGTCTGACCCGCCTCTTGTCATGGGGAAAGGTGTGTGGCAGGATGCCGCCATGCCAACTCTGCCTCTAAGAGCGCTCGTCTTTTGCCTGGCGACTCATTTTGTTTTTGCGAACGATGTTAGACCGGCGCCTCAACGGTTCATGCAGGAAATTGCTTCAACCCACACTCCGGGTTTGCCTCCCGGACCGGTTCAGTTGATCCAGTCCGTGGCAGGAAAGGGTGTTCGAGCCTTCGCTGATGGCCGGTGGTATTCGTTCGCCCATAACGCCTGGAAGGCTGAGCCGACCCTGAACCAGGAGAGTAACGGTAGCTTCCGATTCCAGGAGACATCGGGCCGCATTCGAACCCTTGCGGTGCCTTGGCGTGAGGTTCGAGAACTTCTGCGGGTCGGCGGCACAAATTTAATTGTCACTGCGAACCGGCTGTATGAGATGTCCGCTGGCAAACTAAGGTCATTGGCTTGGCCGGTGGACAAAACGGTGAAACAGGTGGCCATTTCGCCCCACGGCGTCCTCTGGGTGGCCTCTAACGCAGGCCTTTATCAGGCGAAGGATGGCGGTTGGCAAGCCGCGCAGATCCTGGATTCAGGGGGCCGCGCCTGGGCGGTGAGAGATGTGCTGGGAGTCGCCTTCGATTCGGAGGGCCAACTCTGGTTCGCCACACGGGCCGGTGTCGGGTGTCACACTCCGAAAGGCTGGCGCTTTTTCGAAGGGAAAGATGGGCTGCCCTGGAACGATTTTACTGGCGTGTGGGCCGGTCCGGACGGTGTCGTATGGTTCGGAACCCATCTGGGCGCAATACGATTCGAAGACGGAAAGTGGGCGTATCGCCAGGGGCCGCTTTGGCTGCCCAATGACGATGTAAGCCAGATAGCGGTGGGCCCCAAAGGGCGTGCCTGGTTTGCCACGGCCCAAGGGGCGGGCTGGATCGATCGCCAGCCCATGACCCTGGCAGCCAAGGCGAGATTCTACGAAGAAGAAATCCAGCGCTATGTCAAACGCACTCCCTTCGGCTACGTGGCGGAGGCGCATTTGCGGAAAATCGGGGACAAATCCAGCGCCGACCCCCAGGATAGTGATAATGACGGTCTCTGGACGGCCATGTATGGAGCGGGCGAATGTTTCTCCTACGCCGCCACCAAGGATCCTCTTTCCAAGGCTCGCGCCAAGAAGGCCTTCGAGGCGCTTCGCTTCCTTCAGATGGTAACTCGAGGCTGTGCGCATGCCCCTCCCAAGGGTTTTATCGCACGCTCGATTCGTTCGGTGGACCTGCCCGATCCGAACGTGGGCCGGCTGGCAAGTGACCGGGAGGCCCAAAAGCAGGATAAGCTCTGGAAGGTGTACGAACCGCGCTGGCCCAAGAGCGCGGATGGGCGGTGGTATTGGAAATCCGACACGAGCAGCGATGAACTGGATGGCCACTTTTTCTTCTATGGACTCTATTATGATCTTTGCGCCGACACGGACGCGGAACGGGCACGGGTTCGCGAAGTCGTACGCGATACAGTGGACGATTTGATCGAGCACGGGTTTGTGCTCATCGATTTTGATGGCCGGCCCACGCGCTGGGCGATCTTTGGCCCGAAATATCTGAACCACGATCCGAACTGGTGGCCGGAGCGCGGTCTCAACTCGCTGAGCATGCTTAGCTACCTCGCTGTTGCGGAGCATGTCTTGGGTGACCCGAAGTATGCCGCGGCCTCGCGGGAGCTCATCGACCACGATGGTTACGCGATGAACGCAATGTATCCCAAGGTTCAGCAAGGTCCCGGCTCCGGAAATCAGTCGGACGACGAGATGGCCTTTATGGATTACTACACCCTGCTGCGCTGCTCGGACGACGCGCGGCTCAAGGCTATGATGCGCTACTCCTTCTATCGATATTGGGTGGATGAAGAGCCGGAAATGAACCCCTTTTTCAATTTCGCTTACGCCGGATGCAACCTCAATGCCACCTCGCCGACTCCCTGGGGGCCCGTCTCGGTCAAGCCGTGGCCGGGTTGGCAGGTCGATGCCATGGCCACACTTTATGGCCTCCCGCTGGATCGCCTCAACTGGTCTCACCGCAATAGCCATCGGCTCGATGTCATCTTTCTGCCCCGCGTCGCCTCAGGCGACCTGGACAACCCCGACCGCCCTGGAGAGAGGGGCTATTTGGTCAACGGAAAGGTGCTCCCGGTTGAAAACCGCCAATTCGACCATTGGAATACCGACCCCTGGCAGTTGGACTATGGTGGTAATGGGGATGAACTGGCCTCCGGCACCGTGTTTTTGCTGCCATACTACATGGGGCTGTATCAAGGCTTTATCGAAAAGCCCGCGCCCCACCGAGCGAAAGAACCGAATGCCCACAACCCCCAGTAATAAACGGCGGCCAAAGCAATCAACATTCAACATTCAACACTCCAAAAATCCAGCAAGCCAATCCCCCAACAGCTAACGTCCTGGAAGAGCGAAATCGCCTCAAAAAACGCGGTAGGAACACTTGCCTGTTGCCAGGGAGATGCGAGATTCCTACAGTCTGGCAGGCAGTTGCGTCAGGAAACGCAGCGGGGCTGCCCTGACGACGCCCAAAGAAAGAGTCGTGAATGGCGGCGTGAAATGTATGAATGTGTGGGATCTGATTAAAGCGACAGTTGTGTGCGGGCTTCTGGCCTTCCTCTGCTTCAGCTTTCCGGTCCTCGGCCAAGCGTTGATCATCGGCATTCTGAGCCTGCTGTGGCTTGGGTATGCGCGCAAGACAATCGTGACGCTGTGGCGCAAATGATGGTTCTAAACCACGGAGTACGCCGGGCGCACCGAAAGCGGATGAAGCAAGGTCGGCCAAGGACAACCGCTTCCGAGAGGACACCTCGCCGCAGTTACGAAGCTTGATGTCTGTTTTCCGCGAGGATTCCGTGGTGTCTGCCCCAAGCCGGGGAGTTGATGCACCGTGCCACGAAGACGCAAATACCATTCACGACGTTCGCGAACCAAGACCTCTGGGGTTCTAGGGTGGATGGCCGTTGCCGGCGCGTTGACGTTCCTTGGCTGGCTATGGTGGCGCGGGGGCAATGCTCAGGTTCCTCTCGCGAAGCCAGTTGCACCCGAGGTCGAGCCGTCGGCGTTCCTGCGCACGAACCCGCCCCCACATCAGCCGCCTCCGCCCGAGGTTGCGCTGGCGCCTCCGAAGACGAACCCACCGTCCACTCAGGCGCGGGCTGCTCCTCGGCTGCCTCCCAATCCGGCCGTTCCGGGGACAAATGCGCCGTCTGCATCACAGCCCGGCTTTCCGCGCCCGGTTCAGAGCGTCTTCGAGGCGCAGGTCGCCCTCGCCCGGCAGGACATTTCCCCAGGGTCAATCGACGGTGTGATGGGCCGCCAGACCCGCCAGGCCCTCTGCGCCTTCCAACAGAAGATGCATTTGCCGGTTACCGGCGCGCTCGACAATGCCACACGGGAGCGATTGCGCCTGGACAGACCTGCCTGCGCGCCCTATACCGTCACGCATGAAGACTTGGCCCGGCTGCACCCCCTGAGCCACACCTGGCTCGGCAAATCGCAACAAACCGCGCTCGACTATGAAACGATTCTTGAGCTGGTCGCTGAGAAAGCCCAGGCCCACCCCGACCTGGTCCGCCGTCTCAATCCCGCGATTGAGTGGGATCATGTTTTGCCCGGCACGGTTCTAACGCTGCCCGATGCCGATGACGCGCAACAGCCCGCCACCAAGGCCGCTTGCATCCGGATCCAGTTAAGCGAGCGCGTGTTGGAGGCGTTCGATACCGGCGGGAATCTCCTGGTCCACTTTCCGTGCAGCATCGCCCGGCGCGTTGAAAAGCGGCCCGTCGGGGAGTTGCATGTGGCCGTCATTGTGAAG
>JBJKSV010000956.1:0-2979 GCA_046703605.1 Limisphaerales bacterium | reverse complement strand
CGGATGAGCGACGTAGCGGCGGCGGTCCAGTGTTTCAGTATCGTCAAGAGTGGTGGTTCCATCTCGGATTTTGTGGCCGCGACGCGTCGAGTGCGCCTTGAACGGACGCCGGCAGCGGGGGAGGCAGCCTGCAAACCGAACGCCATCTCCTGTCTCTCGCCCGACGAATGCCTGGGCCGGCTCAAGCAGGCGCGCATCCTGGCGTTGCGCGACCAGAACTCCGGTTCGGGCGGTGAAGTGCTGGGAATCAAGATCGAATATCTGCCCTTCGCGGAACTAAACGAAGCATGGCAGAAAGCCGACAAGGATGAAGCGCGCGTGGTTGCCGGCAAATGGGAGAAGGAAGCCAGCAGAATTGAAGGGGTCTCGCGCCAGACATTGGAAAGCTCGGCCGCCATGTACCTCGCGGAAAAGGCCCTGCTCAAGCGGCATGAAGCTAACGCCATCACGATCAATTGTTTGGGTGGATTCTACGGGGGCCATATCCACGCGTATCCTTGCCTCGGGTTCCATCAACTTAACAACGAGGGCCTGGTGGGCGGCTGCGAGTGCGATGTTCGCTCCGCGGCGACGATGGTCATTGGAACGACGCTGACCCAGGGCCGGCCCGGCTACATCTCCGATCCGGTGATCGACACCTCGAAGCGCCAGATTATTTATGCCCATTGTGTCGCCTCGAACAAGGTTTTTGGCCCCACCGGCCCGTCGAACCCGTTCGAAATTCTTACCCACTCTGAGGACCGGCAGGGCGCCTCGGTCCGTTCTCTGCTCCCGGCAGGATACATGACCACTTCGCTGGAGTTCGAAGGAAGCCGGAAGGAAATCCTGCTCCACCGTGCCAGAACCGTGGGCAACGACCCCGATGACCGTGCCTGCCGCACCAAGCTCTGCGCCGAACCTGTGGGCGATATCGAAAAGCTCTTCACCCTATGGGACCAGTGGGGGTGGCATCGCGTCACGTTTTATGGAGACCTCGAAGAACCGGTCCGCGCCTTGGCCGAGGCGGCCGGTTGGAAGGTTATCGAGGAAACTTAGTCCGACCATTTCATCCCACGAACAAAGCGGCGACTGTCCGCGGGTGGCTCATTTTTTTCAAAACTTTTTTGAACGGGCGGTGTCAGAGCATTGTAGTGCCCGGTCTTGCTCCTGCGTAGGGAGTCTTGCTCTGGCAACGTTAATTAGAAAATGGGCTTTTCAATTTCGCTTCGGTTGAAGATGCTCCACCCGAATCATGAGCAAACTACTGCCTGATGTAGAGGGAGTTTCTGGTCAAGAGCGGGAGCTGCCTCCTGCCCTCGCCTCCAGGCGGAATGCAGGCAACGGCCAAGGGAGCCTGGCCAAGCTCGACATCCCCTCCGAGGCGATTCGCGCCTTGCCTGCGGAGTTCGTCAGGCAGCATCGCATCCTGCCTCTCTCGGTCCAGGACGGGACAATCCGCGTCGCGACGGCTGAGCCTGGAAACCAGCGGCTCATCGATGACATCCGCCTGTTGAGCGGTCTGGAGGTGCGGGAAGTGGAGGCGCCCTCTTCAGAAATCCTGGAGAAGCTGGCCGAGTGCTACCAAATCACGGTTGAGAAGATGATCGAGAATCTCAACCCGGAGGCGGAAGCCTCGGTGGAAGGCCGGAACCTGCACGACATCGAGGTGATGGCCAACGAGCCCACGGTCATCAACCTGGTCAATCTCATCATTTCCGAGGCCCTGCGTGAGAGGGCCAGCGACATCCACCTGGTCCCCTTCGAAGAAAGCATCCAGTTGCGATACCGAATCGACGGCTTGCTCCAAGAAAAGCCGCCGCCGCCCAAACAGCTTCACGCCGCGCTGATCTCCCGCGTCAAAATCATGGCGGACATGAACATCGCCGAACGGTACATGGCCCAGGATGGGCATATTCAGATCAATCATCGCGGAAAGCGGGTGGACATTCGCGTGGGCACTCTGCCGACCATTTACGGCGAGGGAATGGTGCTGCGGTTGCTGGAGAAGAATGCCAAGGTCCTCACCGCGCAAGAACTGGGCCTGGACCCGGAGCGGTCGCGCGAGTTGTTGCGCCTGGTCGAAAAACCTCACGGCCTTTTCCTGGCGACCGGGCCGACTGGCAGCGGCAAAACCACTACGCTCTATTCCGTGCTTCAGAGCATTTACACCCCCGAGAAAAAGATTGTTACCATCGAAGACCCCGTTGAATACGAACTGCCCGGTGTGGCCCAGATCCCCGTGCGCCCGAGCCGCAATTTCACCTTTGCCAACGGCTTGCGCTCGATCCTTCGCCAGGACCCCAACGTCATCATGGTCGGCGAAATCCGCGATTCGGAGACGGCTGAGATTGCCATCCGCGCCGCCCTGACCGGGCACCAGGTCTTCAGCACACTTCACACCAATGACTCCACTGGAGCGGTGACCCGCCTGCTGGACATGGGCGTGGAGGCGTTTCTTATTTCGTCCTCTCTGGAAGGAGTGCTGGCGCAGCGGTTGGTTCGCCGGATTTGCACCCATTGCCGCGAGGAGGCCATGCCGCCTCAAGCCCTGCGCGAACGGCTTGAGTCCCTTGGCGCCGGTCGAATAGAAGGCGTGTTCTATCGCGGGCGAGGCTGTGAAGAATGCCGAGGAACGGGTTACTTGGGCCGTATCGGGATATTCGAACTGCTGGCGATTGGCAACGAGTTGCGCGAGATGATTCTGCGCAAAAGCTCCAACGCGGCGCTCAAAGGCATTGCCCAAAGGACAATGCTCACCATGCACCAGGACGCCATGCAGAAGGCCGCCGCGGGGATGACCTCGCTCGAAGAGGTCCTTCGGGTCTCCGCCGGAGATATTCTCGAATGAACACGTTCCGTTATCAGGCCGTTGGGTCGAGTGGCGCGCCGGTGGAGGGTGTCATCGAGGCCGAAGACCGCCGGACAGCGCTCCAGATCCTTGGCAAACGTGGCTTGTTTCCTTCGAGCCTGGAAGCCGCTGCCGCCTCCAATGGAAAGGCG
>JBJKSV010000955.1:0-3966 GCA_046703605.1 Limisphaerales bacterium | reverse complement strand
AAGGGGGGTCCAAGGTCAAATCGCCAGACCACGCGGAAACGACCCAGTTCATGGCTGCTTGCCCCCGGCAACCACCCAGGCCTCGTTGAAGTGGACGTGCTTGATGCACTCCCCGGCGGGGTCTCCTGCGGCCCCCTTGGGAAGGCCTGGCTTGTTTGGGTGGTAGCTATAGGTGGCATGGAGTGTGCCGTCTGTCGCCTGGATAATGCTGGGATAGCTGTAGCTGCCCGCTCCACGGCCGGGTTTGTCTCTTTCCAGATAGCGTTTCCATTTCCAGGTGCGGCCCTCGTCATCCGAGATCTGCACGGCCAGTTGATACCGTCCTTCCTCGGTATCATTGCCAATGAGCACCCAATGATGGTTGCGCAGGCTGATCACCTCAGCGCCGGAACCCGGGTTTGGCAGGTCAGTATCGGTTACGGGCGACCAGGTTTCGCCCCGGTCGTGAGACTCGCTTTGCTGGAGCCTGTGCGGAGGCGGGCCATTGTCGCGCATAAGGGTATAGAGGGAGCCGTCCTGGCGCTGGACGATGCTGGGCTGGATGTTGCCGGCGCCAATGAGCGGTGTGCTGGTGTGCCAGGTTTGGCCCCAATCGTCGGAGATGGCCATCAGCGAGAATGAAAAACCATCGTGGTATAGCGGAACGATAAGCCGCCGACCGTCCAGGACGAAAGGATGGGCGCGGGTCATCCAGCCCAGCCGCCGGTAGAGTTTGTCCCCCGCGTGCCTCCGCATGGCCCTCAAGAAATCGTGGGCGTCCTTGAGGTCGGAGCCGGTCAGGTGAAGGGAGTTGATTTGGGCTTCGAGCGCCGGAAGCCGGCGCCGAACGGCAGCTTGGAATTCAGCGCCAGGTTTGAGGAGCAGGACATCAGTCGATTCCCAAACGGGCGGGCCATCACCGAGATAATCAAGGCTGATGCGGACTTTCAGCAGGGCGCTTTCCCAGGTGTTGGCCAGAATCGTCGTGTGGATGAGCCAGAGCTGGCCTTTGGGATCGATAAACATGCAGGGATTGCCCTCCGGGAATCCGGGCGTGTCGGCCATCGTATAGCGCGGACTCCATCGATGCTCGCCTTTGCGCAAGCGGGCGCCTTGGATCTTCACGTCGTCGGCTTCGCGCTCGCCCGAGCCGTGAAACCAGCAGGCCAGCAAATCCCCATTCGCCGCTTGCACGACGCAGGAGGCATGGTTGTGCCACCGTTCAAGCGGGAAAATCAACTCGCTGTGCAAGAAAGGCTGGTCCCCGGCTGAAGCAGGCGGAACGACGACCGAACCCCACGCGGCCAGCGCCAGGATGGGCAGGATAGATGTGCTTAAGGGCATGCAAACCACAGTAACGGACGCCGACCCGACAGGCAAGCGCGCCGGCAAAGACTGGCAAGACGCCAATTGCGGCGTGGTGAAGAGATGGATGAGTGGATAAGGGATGGCGGGTCGTTGATGGCGCGAGCGGAAAACCATCCAGCATCGAACGGCCAATAGAACACATTTTAGTGTTCAAGGACTCTAGCGCTGGGAAAGGGGCAGCCTGAGGCGGAGGAAGCCGGCGAGTACGAGCGGTTCATCGAATTGGCTTGAGCCTGCCATTGGTGGCCGATTTCTCTTGTCCTTGGCGTTTTCAGCACCAATGCTTTCGTGATGGCCAATCATTACACACTCTTGGCAACCGCCTTTGCAGCCGCTGCCTTACTGCGACAGCCGGCAGACGCCCAAGCCTTCCACGGGGCGCCGTACACAGGCGGCGACGTGTTCGCCGACACCTGGGTGGCGACCGACGGCGCGGCCCGAATTGTCCCCGGCTTCAAGCAGTGCGGCCCGCCGCGCAAGGACAAATGGGTGGGGATCTTCTACTGGACATGGCACCTTCCGGAGGCGGCCGGCCCGAACGACAACACCAAACTCATCGCGGCGGAGCGGGATGGGCGTGTCCCCTGGCCGCACAACAATTCTCCCTATTACTGGGGAGAGCCGGAACTGGGTTACTATCTTTCAACCGACCCGTTTGTCATCCGCAAACACGCCAGCATGCTCTCCGATGCCGGCATTGACGTCATTCTTTTCGACACCACCAACCCGCCGTTCACCTGGAAGGAACAGTACGAGGCCCTTTGCCGTGAATTTGCCGCCATGCGCCTTCAAGGAAACCGCACACCCGCCATCGCCTTTATCGCCCCCTTCGGGGACCCGCGGGCGGTTGTGGACCGCCTCTGGCGCGACCTCTACCAGCCCGGACGCTGGAAGGACCTCTGGTTTAAGTGGGAGGGAAAGCCTCTCCTGCTTGCAAATAAGGCATTCATCAAAGACAAGGAGATGCTCAGGTTCTTCACCTTCCGCCGCCCCATGCCGGATTATTGGCTGGGCCCGACCGGGCCCGACGAGTGGAGTTGGCTGGAGGTCTATCCGCAACATGTCTTCACGAATGCCCAAGGGGAGGCAGAACAGATGAGCGTCGGTGTAGCGCAGAACGCCCTGCCCGACACGCCCGGCCCGGCGCCGATGAGCGACAAACTCGGCGCCATCGGCCGCAGTTGGCACAACGGCCACAAGGACGCGAACCCGAACGCCGTGAACCTGGGCTTGAACTTCGATGAGCAGTGGCGGCGCGCGGTGGCTGTGGACCCGAAGTTTATCTTCGTCACCGGGTGGAACGAATGGATAGCCGGGCGCTACACGCATTGGAGCCATTACACCGACGCGGACTGCTATTACCCCGGCGGCCTGTTTGTCGATGAATATACGGAGGAGTACAGCCGCGACTGCGAGCCGATGCGCGGCGGCCATGCCGACAACTACTACTATCAGTTGGCAAGCTGGGTGCGCCGGTTCAAGGGTGTTCGCCGCCCGCCCATGGCGAGCGGGCCGAGCCGAATCGTCATTGACGGCCAATTCGATGATTGGACAAGCGTGCATCCTGAATTCCGCGACACCATCGGCGATACCCTCCACCGTGACCACAAGGGTTGCGGCGGCCTCGTCTATCGCAACGATACCGGCCGCAATGATTTCGTTATCCTCAAGGCGGCCTATGACCACACCAATCTCTATTTCTTTGCACAGACCCTGAAGCCTATCACCCCGCGAACCGACCCGCACTGGATGTTGCTGCTCCTGGACAGCGACCGTAACGCCCGCACCGGCTGGCTGGGTTACGACTACGTCATCAACCTCAAAGTCCTCAGCGACACCGAAACGACCGTCCAAGCCTGGCGTGGGGGGAGTTGGCGCGTTACAGGCCGCGCGCGCTACCGTGTCAATGGGAACGGCCTCGAGCTTTCGGTGCCCCGCGCCTTGGTGGGCCAAGGCAGCGGCCACCCGGCATTTGACTTCCACTGGGCCGACAACATCCAGGGGTTTGACGGCGCTTCGGAACTGGACCTCAACGGCGATAGCGCTCCCGACGCCCGCTGGAATTACCACTACCAGGCGGCCGAAGCGGCGCGCTGAGGCGCCTGTCGCTCGTCGGCGCAATGCGATGCATTGCGCCAGGCCCCTCGCGAGAATGGCGAGACGGCATCTAGATGAGGTCATTCACCTGTGCCGCCGGCATGGGTCAATCACAATAAGAATGGAGGCCGTATGCCAAACATCGGCCGATATGAAGATTCGCCCTTTCCGCGAAACCACGAGCAAAAGATGAAAGGCCAAGGAAAAGCAAAGGCCAAACGGCTCAAAGGCATCGTTTGAGCTTGAAACCCTCCTCAGTTCCCGTTGTCCACTGCGGCCCTATGAGGCCGCAAGAGCTGCGCCGTGGGCTTAGGAGACGCCCGAGTTCGACGGCGCAAAGCGTCCAGCCATCAGCTCCCTCTGGTGCGCCCTGGCCCAGGCCATCACCATCCGACTTTCCCGTTCACAACCCGCATCCTGAATGATCCGAAGGCTCTTGAGGTCCAGCACCATTTCGGAGTCTCCGTAGAAGGCGTGCAGCCGCATTCCCACCGAGCGCAGGCACAGGAGCCGAATCACAAT
>JBJKSV010000954.1:0-3431 GCA_046703605.1 Limisphaerales bacterium | reverse complement strand
GCGCCGTGGAGAACTCCGAGATTCAGTGCGAACGCGGTTCCCCACACATCCGGCTGCCGCCCGATCTATGTTGCGGCTTAGAGCCAGCCGCCAATGCGTTCCCGTTCGGCAAATGTTGGAATGAGGTTCGCTGAAATCCGGCGCCGGATTTCACGGTACTCCGCTGCCTGACTCGACCTTCCAATGGCGTCGCACAGTTGGGCCAATTCGCCGGCGGCGCGAAAGCGGAGCAACGATGGAAAGAGCAGGTCACCGGTCAGATAGACGGTGTCGCAAAAGCCGAAGCCCACCGCCCGATGCGCGTCGTCGGTGGTGACCAGACCCGTTGCCGGGTCTGAGAGCGGTGCGTCGAAGGCCTTGATAAGCCGGTCGAAGAGTGTTATGCCCTGGATTCGATCCTCCAGAAAGTCCGCCTTTCCCGTCGCCCGAAAGAGGCAATGGGCGATGTGGACGAATTCATAGTGGTCATCAACCGGTGGCAGAATCCCATACGCGCCGCCGCCCTGGTCCTCGCCGGAGGAATAAGTCCCAGGATAGAAAACCGCGGTGCCGTTGAAGTTGATGTGATCGGGGATGCTGAAGGGGGGGATGACCAATCCGTGGTTGAGCTTGCGGGCAGCGGGGCCGTTCTGGCATTGGGCAACCAGCCGAAGGTGATGGAGCATTTCCTGGGGTGTGATGAGGCCGGAATCCAGCGACATGGCGAAGTCGCGAATCCAGAAGGCGGGGTAGCCGCCACGGCCTCCCGGCATGATGAGGGGGAAGCCGCAGGTGTTGGTGGGCGAGTGGCCAACACTTCGTCCGGGGGGCACATGCGAGGCATGGACCACATCGCGAGCCAGGCTGCGGAGGAAGGCCAGATCGGGGTTCGGAATGAGCCGCAGGGACAGCACGGCCTTGCCGGCGGCGCCGAAATGGCCAACAACGCGGAGGGTTATGACCGAGGTATTTGTTGAGTCGCATGTGAGATGGAACGCCAACTCTTTGCGGTCTCCGGGCTGGAGCGTGACTTCCTCCGGAAATTGCACTCTGCAGTCGCTTGGCGCCTTAACCTCCACGCGGCCGTGAACGGTTTGCTTGCCAAAATTGTAAGCATAGACCGGGATGGCGGCGGGCTGGAGGGCGGGAAGCTTGTAAGCGGATTTGTTGAGGACGATGGTTCGTTCCGGCAGGAGGGCTTGCAGGACGATGGGGGATGGCTTGCCGGGCAGGAAGGGCGGCGTGGCGGGCGGCGATGCCAGGTCGAAATGCGCGCCGGGTGAGAACAGGACGTATTTCGGGGCGGGCGTCAGGCGGAGCCACCTGCCGTCGGTTTCGATGTTGCGGCCCAGGTGATCCGAGCAAGCGATTGGGGTTTCGGGCAGCTCGAGGTCCGTGTCGTGGTCCGACCAAATCACGAGGACATCCGCCGGTGTGCCGTCCGGCTTGGCACGGAAGAGGTAGCCATGAATCGAGGCGGAGGCGGTTCGCAGACGCCCCAGCGGGCGGGCGCCGGCCAGCAGCCGCCCCGCCGCGGCGAGGGCCACGTAAGCGGGCCGGGGCGTGAGGTCGCGATGGAGAATGCCGAATTGGGTTTGGCCCTCGACGTAATGCGGCAGCAGGAAATAGAAGACGGCCTTGGCCCCTTCGTGGATGGCGAGGGCGTAGGTCTTGGGGACGCGCTGGCTCTGGATGCGGAGGTCCTCGGGCGTGGGTTCCTCGAGATGCGGGTCGCCGTGCCATTTGACCGGCACGCTGCATTCGGTCACCCAGAGAGGTCTGCCGGCGGAAGCGGCGCGGAAATCGGCGTAGAGCTTGGGATAATTGGCGAAGGGTTCGTAATGGTGGAGGTCGAAGGTGTCGAAATAGGGCCAGGCCTGGTTTTGGCGCATGTCGCGCAAGGTCGAGGCCCGATGGATGGCGAAGACGTTCCAGCAGGCGATGATGTTTGGGTTGCCCGCTTTGAGGCCGAGGTAGGCCGCCTTTTGGAGGGAGGCCATTTCACTGCCGGTATGGCCGCCAAACACCTCGATGTCGGCTTCGTTCCACGGCTCGAAGGCCACGACCTGGTTCCGCCATCGTTGCGCCATGGCTTTGTCGAAGTTGTAGATGTCCCGCAAGTCGAGCGGGAAACGCCGCGTATCCGGGTTGGCCCAGGCCGGGGAGCGATGCATGACTTGCAGCACTTGGAGGCCGGCTTCGGACTGCGCTCGCGCCGAGGCGTCGTAACGATTGGGACCGCTGAAGTGGCCTCGCTCCGGTTCCATTTCCGCCCAGTTCAACCGGTCGCGGACGCGGTTGATGCCCGCGAAGGCGCAAAGATTGGCGACGGTCCTCATCTTGTCCGGCGGATAGAACCAGGCCATGGCCACGTCGATGCAAATCGGTGAGGTGAGCGGCGTGGGCGCTTTCACCCGCCGCAGTACGCCGCTGAAGACGCGGTTCGTGCCGGGTTCGGCGGTGTCGGAAAGCTCGTAATAGCCAACCGGGAGTTGACCGAGGTCTGCCCGCCCGTGCTCGACCTGCCCCGTGGCGACGGTCTTGCCGTCGTAATCGACCGCCCGCCAGTTTGTGTTCTCGCCAAAGGGACATGGGACTTCCACCCGTTGGCCCGCGAGAAAGATGTTGCCGGGGTGAGCCGGCGCCGGGGCCGGGATGGTTCGAGCGTTTGCCGGAAGGCCTTGGACCAACTGGAATCCCAGGGCGGCAGCGGCCAGCCAGAAGTAAGAGAAAGGTTTCATCGCGTTGCTGTATAAGACATCCGAGTTTGGTGGGCCAAGTCAATGAGATTTCAGATTGGGGCGGGTTGAAACTTCGGCAGGCTTCGGGAGCTTTCAGGAAGTTTCAGCAGGCTACATTTTCATAAGAGGTTGAGCTTTTTCCCCGGCGATGCGGAGGGTTTCCGGGCTGACAAAATTGGGAAAGCAGAAGCGGAAATCGAGGGCAATGGTGAGGTGAAAACTAGAAACGGATATGAAAAACCCCGCCCCCAACCAACTCCCGCGTCACCGCCTCCCCGCCCGCGCCCGTTCGTTCCCTTTGTGTCCTTCTGTTCAATTCCGGGCACCCTCCAACAGCTCGAGCAAATCCTCTACGCCAACCCCGATCCGCACCAATCCGCACCAAACCGCACCAAACCGCAGCTATCCGCACCAATCCGCACCTAAAATTTTTTCAACCTCTCCTCCACCTCACCATTGCCCTCGATTTCCGCTTCTGCTTTCCCAATTTTGTCAGCCCGGAAACCCTCCGCATCGCCGGGGGAAAAAACTCAACCTCTTATGAAAATGCGGCCTGCTGAAACTTCCTGAAAGCTCCCGAAGCCTTCCTAATTTTCAACCCGCCCCAATCTGAAAACTCATTGACTTGGCCCACCAATCTCGGATGTCTTATTCAGCAACTCGATGAAACCTTTCTCTTACTTCTGGCTTGCCGCTGCCGCCCTGGGATGC
>JBJKSV010000953.1:0-2682 GCA_046703605.1 Limisphaerales bacterium | reverse complement strand
CCGGTGGAGTTGGTGGTGGAATCGGCGCTGGGGTTGCGGCTTGGAGACGGCCACAACGCGGCGCCGACGGCGGAGGTGGCCGCCCAAACTGCCAGGAAGGTGGATGGCAAGTGGACCACCTACCTGGCGTTCAGCAAATCGAGTATAGGGGTGGGCTTCATGCCGCCGCCTCCGCCGGGAGCCAAACAGCCAAGTCAGGCGATTGGCCAAGCGCGGACGTTCGGACATTTGCCCCATCCCAACCAGCGGTTTGAGAATCTTACGCCCGAACAACGGGTCGAGCAGGCGCGCGAGCGCGGGCGATTCATTCATCAGTAATTCACGAACAATGGCCCTTCACGATACCAAAGCTCTCGCTATGCAAAGTAACATCGTTTCCAATCGTCCTTGCTCCGCGCCTCCGCGGACCCGGCCTCGGTGGGCCCTGCGGGCGTTCACGCTCATTGAATTGCTCGTGGTCATCGCCATCATCGGCATCCTGGCGAGCCTGCTCCTGCCCGCCCTGGGCCGGGCCAAGGCCGAAGCCAACAACACCGTCTGCGTCAACAACCTCAGGCAACTGGGCATCGCCACGCGATTGTACACGGAGGACAACAACAGCCGGTTGCCGAGCGCCGAAATTCTTCCTACGGACCCCATTGATCCTCAAAAGCCGTTGCCGCGCATCTGCGATGTGCTGGCTTCGTACGTCGGCCAAGCGGCGGGCACGAACCATACGAATAGCGCGACGGTGTTCAAATGCCCCTCCGACAAGGTGGGCGACTTCGCTGCCGAAGGCTCCAGCTATGAATGGAACTCGGATTTGAACGGCCACCGAATCGACGAAACCAAAACGGCAGAGCTGCACATGGTCATGCGGGGAAACGGCGGGCCGACAATAAGCACGAACCTCACGCTGCGCTTTCCGCCCAACACGACCCCGCTCCTGCTCGACTACGAGGAGTTCCACCCGCGCGCGCCCAAATCGGGCAAGAACGTGGCCTATATGGATGGGCACGTGGCGCCGCTGGACGTGCCAGCAGAGTGAGGCCGGACGGGGCAGACGCGTCGGACTCGTCAGACTGGTCGGACCGGTCTGAGGAGCCTGACTCAGACTCGGCTGAGTTCGGGCCAGAGATAGGCGCTCATCAGTTGTCCTTTGGCGAAGCAATCCAAGTCGAACTTTTCGTTTGGCGAATGGGCGTTATCACCGGGAAGGGCCAAGCCCAGCATGAGGGAGTCAGCGTGGAGGATTTTCTTGAAATCGTTGACGATGGGGATTGAACCGCCTTCGCGGAGTAGCACCGGCTCGCATTTGAAAGCGGCCTTGAGTGCGCGCAGGGCGGCTTGGGCCTGCGAACTTGTTGGCGAGACCAGGTAGGGTTCCGCGTCGTGACCGGGTTCGATCTCCATGCGCACGGTGGGCGGGCAAAGCTTCTTAAGGTACTGGATGGCCTGGCGGCTAATACGGGCTGAGGTCTGGTTGGGGACAAGGCGCATGGTAATCTTCGCGCTCGCCCACGCGGGGACAATGGTCTTGCTGCCCTCGCCCTGGTAGCCGCTGGTGAGCCCGTTGATTTCAAAAGTAGGTCTGGCGGAGCGTTGTTCGAGAGGGGTGTAGCCCTGCTCGCCGAAGAGCCTGGGAGCGCCGAGGAACTTCTGGTAGGCTGAGGTCTTAAAGGGGATGCGGGCGTATTGCTTTTTCTCGTAAGCGGAAAGCTTCTGCACATCGTCGTAGAAACCAGGAATCGTAATTCGTCCACGTTTATCGCGCATCCGGGCCAGCAATTGGCACAAGACCATCGCGGGGTTATCGACCGTGCCTCCGAAGATGCCAGAGTGCAGGTCGCGGGAGGGGCCGCGGAGGGTGATTTCCAAGGCGGCAATGCCTCGGAGCGCGTAAGTCAGAGCGGGGTGCTTAGGCGTGGGCATGCCCGTGTCTGAGATCACTACGGCGTCGCAACCCAACTCGGCGCGATTGGCCTTGAGAAAAGAGGCGAGGCTGCGGCTGCCGACCTCTTCTTCTCCTTCAATGACGAAGGTAATGTCGCAAGGCAAATCGGCGCCGGTCTTGAGATAGGCCTCCATAGCTTTGAGATGGGCGAGGTTCTGGCCCTTGTTATCGCTGGCGCCGCGTGCGAAGAGCGAGCGTCCCTCGATGCGCGGCTCGAAGGGAGGCGATTTCCACAGGTCGAGCGGGTCAGGCGGCTGGACGTCGTAGTGGCCATAGACGAGAAACCGAGGACGGCGGGAGGAGTCCGCCTTGCGGGCGGGAGTCGTCGCCAGCACGATGGGATGGCCCTCAGTGGGACACAGGCGGGCTTGAAGGCCGATATTTCGGCAGTGCGTAACCAGCCATTCGGCGCAGGCGTGGAGGTCCTTGCGATGCTCAGGCTGAGCCGAGACGCTGGGAAAGCGAAGGTATTCGCACAGTTCGGAGACGAAGCGTGATTGGTTCTGTTTGAGGTAGTCGATAACTGGTTGCATGGGCATAATAGAGGTCTGTTTCTTCTAACCTGAATATATGACAGACTGTCGCCGTTCTATTGCTGGCATGAAATATCCAAGCTAATGGTTTAGGAACTGGTCAAAAAAGTTACCGAGCGAAGGCTTTTTCGAGGAAGTCGCATTCGTAGATGTGTTGGATGTATTCGTTGGACTTGAGTGATCACCGCCGAGGACGCCGCCGAGACCCTTCAGCAC
>JBJKSV010000952.1:0-14353 GCA_046703605.1 Limisphaerales bacterium | reverse complement strand
GTCCTCAGCGCCCTTGACCCGGCCGTCATCCCTTACGCGCGAATCAGGTGGCCCGGAGAGGGATCGGTCCTGTCGGCGCCAGCAACATTCACATTTACCGCCGATCTGCTAGCCAGCGACTACGCCGAGCCAATGAAATTCCTCGTGGGCACGAACTCGCTGGGTGAGGTCAGGCAAGCTGACCCCAGCTTTACCCTAGAGACGCCCCCGTACTCGCTGACGGTGACAAATCTGCCGGAGGGCACCTATCAGCTCCACATCATGTACCCAGCCGATATCGTCCATCCCCGTGTTTACACTGATTCGACGACGATTCGGGTCACGGAACTCGGCGTCCAAGGGCCCAGCCTGACCGTCGATGGCCGGGTCCAGTTCGGCGTCGTGACCTCATTCCCGGGGAAGGCGACGGTTGTCGAGGCGTCGCCGGATCTTACGAACTGGTCTCCCATCGCCACGAACGCCCCGCCGGGAAACACGTTCACCTTCGTCGATCCCTCCCCGGCTACAAATGGGCCGCGGTTCTACCGGGCGGTCATTCCCTCGCAGTGAGGTGTTGTAGTTCCGCTGTGGCCGATGTTCGCTGAGAAATATGCCAACGAAGCTCCCTTTCGCCCACTCCGCCGCGCTGCTGATGCTGAGCCGACGGGGCCAAGCCCCGGAGCACGTCTGGGAATACCAAGGTCATGGTAGAAGCCGACGCCAGGAGGCTCCATTCTTATGTGTCTTTCCCCACTGCGTAGATCAGGGCCTCCTGGCCTCGGCTGCTGCACCCCAATGAAAAGGCGGAAACATTTTTTTGCCGTATTTCCTTTCCCCGACTCCCAGGCCGCCAAAGCTCAGCTCGGGGCGGACGGCTCGGGATAGACGCACGCCAGTTCGATGACCTGGCCGCACGTGCATTGGATGCGAATGCCGGAGACGCGCTCGCCATCGCGCTGAAGCACAACGCGAGGCTCGCAGTGGAGCGAATGGGGGTTTGTGCCATCGGCGGGAGTGGACTGCGCCTCACCAGGCGGCTCAGGAGCCTGGCCCGAGGCAATCACGGACGCCTGAAAAGCCGTCCGTTTGGAACGGGGCGGCAAGGCAGCAGTCAGCGGAATAAATGGTTCGTTCATGGCGAATTGGCAATCGACGCGGGCACGCCGGACCCGGAAGAGACTTCAAGCCGGGCGGACTTGTCCACTTTCACCAAGACCGTGACACGATTGTTAGCCTCGGCCGTCGGCGCCACTCCGGGTAGCGGCTGGGTGTCGGCAAAACCTGAGACTCGATAGACCTGATCCGGCTGAACGCCGTTCCGGACCAACTCCCGCCGCGCCGCATTGGCGCGTTCGGTGGACAAGTCCCATTTGAGGCTTTCGATGGCGCTGGAGGGCGGACGGACATCGGTATGACCTTCCAGTTCGATGCTGAAAGTCTTGTAACGCGAAATCTCCCATGCCAGCGTTGAAAAGACCCAAGCCCCATAAACGGTGAATCGATCGGTCCCTTGATGAAAAACCGGGTTTTGGGGATGGTCAAAGATGTTGATGCACAGGCCGTCGGGGGTAAGGTTGATCTGAACGGTGCGCTCCAGTTGCGCGCTCTGTTCGAGCATCTTGGCGAGGTCTTCCGTGATTCTGCGAAGCATCTGCAGTTCAACGGCGGAGGCCGAGTCGTGGCTGCCCTTCTCTTTGTAGATGGCCGTGGCGTCCTTCGAGGGAATGATGCCCACCGATTCCTTGGTGACTGCGGCGAAGGGATTGGTGAAGGCGCGCTCGACGGCGCGCTTGATTCTTTGGTCTTGCGCGGTCAACCACAAGAGCAGGAACAAGGCCATCATAGCCGTCACGAAGTCCGCGTATGCGGTCTTCCAGGCCCCTCCGTGGTGATGCTGGCGACCTCTGCTCATGGGAATCAGTTCTGAGCGGGAAGCTTGATTGGTTTGAGCATTTCCTCCAGGCCCTCGGCGGTGGGACGCAACTCGCTGCTCAGACCTCGCCGTCCCAGTTCAACTGCCGTCAGGGGGGCCATGCCATCGGCAAAGCCGGTGACACAGGCGGCGATGCAGCGGGTGAAGTCCAAGTCAGCCGAGCCGATAAAATCCAGGTTCACCGCCAGCGGAGTCACAAAGCCGTATGCCAGCAGAATACCCAGAAAGGTCCCCACCAGCGCGGCGGCCACGTGCTTGCCAATGTTCTCGATGGGACCATCTATCGCCGCCATCGTAATCACGATGCCCAGCACCGCCGCCACAATGCCGAAACCCGGCATCGAATCGCCGACCTTGGTCAGCACATTCACCGGGGCAGAATGCTCCTCCTCTTTTCGCTCGATTTCCGCGCGCAACAACAGTCGCAACTGGTCGGGCTTAATCCTTCCGTCAATGATCGGTCTGAGGCTGCTGCACAGGAACTCCACCGCTTCCCGATTCCCGGAGAAGAGTGGGTACTTTTTGAAAATAGCGCTGTTGGCCGGTTCTAGAACATGCTCCTCCAGTGCGATCATTCCGTTGCGCCGGCCCAGCAGGAAAAGCTCGTAAAGCGCCTTGAACAACTGTTCGTAGGTCTGCCGCCCGTGCGGCGCCCCCTTCAGGCTCATGAGCAGGCCCTTGGCCATGTCCTGAAGCACCTTGCGCGGCGACATGATGACCAGCGCTCCAAGGCCTCCTCCCCCAATGATAAGCAATTCATTGAAGTGCAACAGCCAAAAGAGGTGCCCACCCCCGATCACGAAGCCCCCGAACACCGAGCACAGGACCACTGCTATTCCGATGAAGATGATCATGACCCCTGGGCCACACTGGTCTCGAACCGTTGTAAATAGGCGCGAATTGAGAGGATCGCCTGCGAATGAATCTGGCAGATGCGCGATTCCGTCAGCCCGAACGCCTCGGCTATCTCCCTCAATCGCAGGTCCTCTCCGTAGTAAAGTGCCAGCACCTTGCGTTGGATTTCAGGCAATTCTCTAAGCCGCTCCAGAATCAGATCCTTCAGTTCCCGTCTTGAGACCTGTTCCCGCGGGTCGTCCTCGTCATAAAGACCCACCACCTCGTGAAAACTCGCGGTTTCGGAGCCTTCCGAGGAGCTTGCGGCGTCCAGACAAACAAACTGCACCGGACGAATCTCCTCCAGCAGGCTGCGGTATTCGGCTGCAGACATCCTCATCGCCTGGGCCATTTCCAATTCCTCGGGCGCCCGGCCCAATTGCTGTTCGAGTTGGTTCAAAGTCTCCTGGACTCGCCTGGACTTGGCATGGATTGAACGGGGCACCCAATCCATCCGGCGCAATTCGTCCAGCATTGCGCCTTGAATCCGGCGCCGCGCGTAGCTTTCAAAGGGTGTCCCTGAAGCCGGATCGTAATTGCGCAACGCCTGCAACAAACCTGTCAGGGCGGCACTGTACAAATCGTCCTGATCCACATGCTGGGGAAGCGTCATGGCCAGGCGGCCTACCGCGGAGCGTACCAGCGGCAGGTAGCGTTCCACCAACTCGTTTTCCAGGGGACTGCCCTCCTGCCGATAGTAATGTTTCCAAAGCTCCTGGGCGCTGGGGCACGGCTCGACTGGAACGCTTTCCTCTGTCTGACAGCAGGTGGCACTCATTGTTTCTGGGGGGCTTTAGCGGACTCAGCGGAAGCGGCATATTCTGCTTGGCGATGCTCCAGGGATTCCGTCAGCCCGCGCAGCCACACCCCGCTCCACCAGCGCGTCAGAACCGCCGCCCCGAGCGCCGCGGCGCCTGCGCGCCACAGCGCCGTCGGCCACGAACTGTTGCCAGCTAGCCCAAAGCCCAAGCCAATGAGGAACCCGATAATGGCACCGATAATGATTAATGCCTTCATGCAATATTGCGTCGTACGAAAGCAAGAAGCCTGCCAGCAGTTTTAACCGCCAAGCGGAAGTGGAAGATTTCTCGCAAGCCGCCATGGCCAGTGACAAGGCCATAGCATTGATTCGCAGTCTGCTGCCCTGCCAGTTGTAACCAGCTATAGTTCAAGAGGTTCTGGGCGCCAGATCGATTGCAGACCCGCGATGCGACAGATTGCGAATCTGAGCTGCGGGATCCATGATTTCCAAGGCTCGCGTTGACTTTGACGTTGGCCATGACCTCCATGCCCCCGGCGGAATTTTTTGCCCTTCGGCGAGAAACCCGGCACTGCAAATTATGCCCCGGCGCACACTGTGGGCCGGTCTAGCGGCATAATTCAAGCCAGTGACAAAACAGCAACGGCCTGCCGGATGGCGTGCAGCCGGCCGTGCGCCCTGCCAACTGGAGAATATTCAGGCTAGGCCGGGCTTTCAACCGGGCTGGGAATAACGGCCGCGTTCTGCACCTGAATGCGCGGGGGGACCTCGGCGTAGGATAGCACCGCAAGGTCGGATATCGCGGCTCCGAAGAACCGCCGGAAGGCTAAGCGCAGTTGCGGAGCGCAGAGCACGACCGGTTGTTGTCCCGCCGCCATCATCTGGCGGACAAACCTGGAAAGCGATTCCACAACATGCCGCGCCAAACGGGGCTCGATCACCAGTGCGGTTTCCCCCGGCGCCTGCCTCACGCCCTGGGCAAGCTGATGCTCCAGTTTCGGGTCCATCGTGATCGCCCGCAACTGACCGGCTTCGGTCTGGAACGGCCTGGCGAGTTGAGATCCCAGCGCGCGCCGGGCGTATTCGGAGAGGTCATCGGGGTTCTTTGTCGTGGCCGCGTGATCTCCGACCTTTTCCAGGATCCCGACCAGGTTCCGTATAGAAACCCCTTCGGCCAGCAGGTTTTGCAGGATACGTTGCACCTGGCCGACAGTTAATTGAGCCGGGACAAGCTCATTGACCACCGCGGGGTGAGTTTGTTTGAGGTGGTCCAGCAACGTCTGCACATCCTGACGGGTCAATATTTCGTGGCAGTGACGGCGTACCGTCTCGGTCAGGTGCGTTACCAGTACGGATGCGGCGTCCACCACCGCGTAGCCGGCGGCCTCGGCTGTCTTGCGCTCCAAATCGGAAATCCAGGTGGCCGGCAACTTGAAAACCGGCTCCAGGGTCGAAATGCCCTTAAGTTTGACCTGGCTGTGCGTGGCGTTCATTGCCAGCCACTGGCCGGGGACCAGTTGGCCCTGGGCGATGGAATTGCCCTGGAGCAGGAACCGATATTCGTTGGCCCCCAACTGCAGGTTGTCCCGTAATCGGATGGGGGGAATGAGCATGCCCATTTCCTGGGCAAAACTGCGGCGAACACCGGTCACCCGCTCCAGCAAGTCGCCGCCCTTGGAGGCATCGGCGAGGGAAACCAACCCGTAGCCGAGTTCAATTTGGAGTGTGTCCAGCGTGAGGAGGTTCTCGAGCGGATCGCCCGCTCGCGCTTCGGCGGGGGCTGCCGACCCAGGCGCTCGCCCTCCTTTGACAACGCCCTTCTTGCCGGACGCGGCGATCCGCGTGGCAGGGGTTGCGGCCTCTGCCAGCAGCCCTGCCGCTCCTCCATACCGATGCATGGAATAGGACAACAGCCCGATGACCGCCGCCAGTATGAGAAATGGGAACATCGGCAGCCCCGGCACCAGTGCCATGACGCCGAGCATGACGGCCAGAATGGTCAGCGCTCGCGGATAAAAGAGCAGTTGCCTTCCCAGTTCGTGGCCAAGGCTGTTTTTGGCCGTGGCGCGGGTGATGAGCACGCCCGCCGCCGTCGAGGTGATAAGGGCCGGAATTTGCGAGACCAAACCGTCGCCGATGGAAAGGATGGTGTATTGCTGCAACGCGGCGCTCATGGTCAGGCCGTGCTGCAAAATGCCGATGGCGAACCCGCCCACGATATTGATGAGCGTGATCAAGATGGCGGCGATGGCGTCGCCTCTCACGAATTTGCTCGCCCCGTCCATCGCGCCGTAAAAGTCCGCTTCCTCCTCGACGGCCCGGCGGCGGTCGCGGGCCTCGCCTTCGTTAATGAGGCCGGCGTTCAGTTCGGCGTCGATCGCCATCTGTTTGCCCGGCAGAGCGTCCAAGGTAAACCGCGCGGCCACTTCCGCGATGCGCCCTGCCCCCTTGGTGATGACAATAAAATTGATCAGTACCAGAATGCAGAAGACCACCAACCCCACCACGTAGTTCCCACGCACCACAAAGGCGCCGAATGCCTGAATGATATGGCCGGCGTAGCCGTTGAGCAGAATCAGGCGGGTGGAGGCCACATTCAGCGAGAGGCGGTAAAGCGTGATGAACAGGAGCAGTGTGGGAAACCCGGTAAAATCTGCCGGTTGACGGAGGTACAAAATGACTAATAACACCAGCAACGAACCCGCAATGCTCACCGTCAGGAGCAGGTCCAGCATGAATGGAGCGACCGGCAGGATGAGGACGAGGATGGTCCCGAACAAAGCTGTGACCAGCCATAAGTCCCCATATTTGAGAATGTTACGCATCCTGTGGCTCAGAGCACCCATATCTGTTTCTAGGTTTGATTTTGTTCCGCGTAGTACCGGTAACGGTTGACCCGGTAAACCCAGGCCAGCAACTCGGCGACCGCAGCATACAATTCAGCAGGAATCTCGCCACCCACCCTCGCCCGTTTAAATAACATCCGCGCCAGCGGCCTGTTCTCGACAATCGGAACCTGAAACCTCGCGGCGACTTCCCGTATCGCCTCCGCGTTGAGGCGGATGCCCTTGGCTACCACCCGCGGCGCACGCATCGTCTTGCGATCATAGCGCAAGGCCACGGCGATATGTGTCGGGTTGGTAACAACAACATCGGCCGTGGGCACGTCGGCGAGTTGTTTGGCCTTGCTGCCCCCCCGCCGCCGGCGCCGGGCTGATTTAATGCGCTGGTTGCCTTCCGCGTTCTTCATTTCCTCCTTGAGTTCCTCCCTTGTCATCATCAAGTCCCGTCGCGTGCGCCACCATTGATATCCGTAGTCTGCCGCGGCAATCACCAGAATCGATAGCCAGATCCGCAAAAAGATTTGCAAGCCCGATTGCGCCAGAAACTGCGCCACGCGCCCTGTGCTCACCGCCGACGTGAAGATCGGATCGCTCAAAATGCCCCGAATTTGTGAATAGGTCAGCGCAACGATGACTCCAAGTTTGACCACCGATACCAGCGTCGGCACGGCGCTGCGAAGGGAAAAAAGCCTTTTGAGGCCTTCCACGGGGTTCAACCGCTCCCAGTTCACTGCCAACGCTTCCGAAGCGGTGTTGAACCGGGTTTGAATGGCCCCGGCCAGTGTGCCGGCCAGCATGGTCGCAACCACCACCGGGCTGGCACACTTGAGAAAAATGAGGGTTCCGGCGACGGCATAACGCTGGAGATCCGTCGGTGAGAGCGGCGTGTCGTACAAATGACCCAATGTCATGACCGTCGTGCCAGCCATGCGCCGCCAGATTTCCGCTCCGGCAAATGCCAGCGCCGCCAAAGCACCGGCAAGCACGAAGGCTGTTTGCACCTCGGCGCTGTTGGCTATCTGGCCGTGCTTAAGGGCCTCCTCGAGCCGTTTTGGCGTCGGTTGCTCGGTTTTTTCGCCGGTCTGTTCACTCATAACTTCAACTCAGGCCCGTCCACTGCGCCAGGTTGAGCAGATCCGCCGGCAGGCGGTGGAAGTAGTTGACGACGTGCTGGGCGGCCAATTGCAGGACGAACCCAAACACGATCAATCCACCCACGATGCGGAACGAAAAGCTGAGAATAAACACATTCATCTGCGGTACGGCGCGACTCAAAATTCCAAACACCACCGAGATCACAAAGGACACCGCCATTACCGGGGCGGCAACCTCCAACGCCACGACAAACATCCGGCTGATCTCACCAGAGACAATTTCGAACATCTCCCCGTGCAGGTGTGCCCCCCCGATGGGCAGTACCGAGTAGGAACGTTCGAACCCCACCAATAGCCAGTGATGCAGATTCAGCGTCAGCATGACCAGCGTGGCCAGGTAAAACAGCACCGTGCCGGGGATCTGGGACGAGCCTTGGGAAAAGGGGTCGAGAATCGAGGCCATGTTCAGCCCCAACTCACTGGCGACAACGCTGCCCGCGAGGTCAACCGTGTAGAAGATCATTCTCGCCATGAAACCGAGCAGAAGGCCGACGAAAATCTCCTGGGCCATGACACCGAACACGGAAAAGAACGGGAGGCCTCCCATTGCTGCCGGAGGCAGAACCGGGGTGAGCAACAGAGCGGCCACCGCGGCCAGAGCCACGCGCAGCGTGGCTGGGAGATTTGTTGCGGAGAAAAACGGCAGCATCAGAAGGAATGCGCTGACCCGCAGAAAGACCAACATCCAGGTATAGAGATCCACTCGCATGGCCCCTCATCTCGATGGCACCCGGCTCGAGTCGATCCGCAGCCCCAATGAACCCATCAAGCCAACGGCAATCATCACGCCACTTTCATCGCACCATCTGCGGCATTCTCTCGATCACCGTGCTGGCGAACTGCACCAGGGAGCGGACCAACCAAGGCAGGAGCAGTAATAGCACGGCGATGACCGCCAGCGCCTTCGGCACAAAGGAAAGCGTCTGCTCGTGGATGGAAGTAACCGCTTGAAACAGGCTCACGGCCAAACCCACTACCATCGCCGTAATCAAAAACGGCGCGGACACCAACAGCGCCTGCCAGATCATTTGTTTAATCAGTTCAACGGCAAATACGGAGTTCATAACTGGACTTCAAATGCTACCTTCCACAACTGTGTACCAACGAGGTCACCACCAATGACCAGCCGTTCACCAGCACGAAGAGCAGCAGCTTCAAGGGTATCGAAAAGGTCGTCGGCGGCATCATCATCATCCCCATGCTCATCAGCACCGTGGCGACCACCAAATCAATCAGGATGAACGGCACGAAAATCAGAAAGCCCATCTCAAATGCCGTACGCAACTCGCTGATGATGAATCCCGGCACCACCACCTGCAGCGGCAAGTCCGAAGGCTTGGTCGGTTGCAGCTTGGCCATTGCCGCAAACAATTCCACGTCCTGCGGCCGCGCCTGTTGCAGCATGAATGTGCGCATGCGCGCCGAAGCGCGGTCAATCGCCTCCTGGCCGGTGATCTGGTGCGCCTGGTACGGCTCTAGCGCCTCATGGTGAATATCGTTCCAAACCGGGGCCATCAGGAAACAGGTCAGGAAGAGCGAAAGCCCGATAATGATTTGGTTGGCCGGCGCCCCCTGCAATTGCAGCGCGGTGCGGATAAACGATAGTACAATCACAATGCGCGTGAAACAGGTCATCAACAACAGGATGGACGGCGCCAGGGTCAGCAGCGTCAGCACAACCAGCACTTGTATCCCCGTGCTCACATCCTGGGGCCCGTTGTTTGCCCCGAGTGTGATTTGCACCGGCCCGAATCCGGTGACCAGATTCGTTTGAGCCGAGGCGCTCAACGCCCCGCCCAACAGGCAAAGAAGACAAATCGCGCACCCCACGCGCCAAATCATGGCAACCCTCCCCCGCCCGAGCGTCAGCCTCCGGTTTGGCCTCTTCATCCCTGCGACGAAAGGCGACTGATCCCTCGCGGTTTCGCGCGCGCTAATAGGAGCCGCCATTCTCATCCGCCCTTTAGCCCCTGCGCCAGCGCGCGCGAAAAGGAATCGTTCGGCTCGGCTTCCGAGGCGGTTTCTTCCCCTGTGGCGCGAGGCAGATGAGCCAGCAGACTTACACCCGCCGGCGAGGATGCCAGCAGAAAGCGCTCCCGCTCGTACCCTACCACGTAAATCGCCTGACGCCCCCCGAGTGGACGCACCTCTTTGACCTCCAACTTCCGCCCCGGGCCGCGCCGCACCGCCACCCGCTGCCAATTACGAAACACCCAGACGCCTCCAAAGAAAATTCCAAGCACCAGCACCAGCGCGCCGCTTACACGAAGCAGCGAAGCCCACAAATCCGGTGGCGTTATCGGGGGCGGCGCGCTCGCGCCCGCCTCCGCGGCCCAGCCAACCGGCGCCAGGCCGAACCAGCTAAAGCCACACCCGATTCTGAGCAGAAGATTCTTCATTCCTTCTTGACGCCATCGATGACTTCAGTAATCTTGACACCGAACCGATCCTCGACGACCACAACTTCGCCGCGAGCGATCAGCCGGCCGTTGACGTTCAGTTCCACCGGCGCATCCGCCGGCTTGTCCAGTTGGACGACGGAACCGATATTCAGTTGGAGGACTTCCCTCATTGGCAGTTGGCATCCCCCCAACTCGATAGTGAGGTTTACCGGGATGTCCAGAACCAGGTTGAGATTGGCAGGGGTTTCAGCGGTGGCATTCATGTGGCTTTCAACGGAAAATCGGGGCGGTCAGTTCCACCGCCCATTGGCCCAGACGGGTGCCTGGACGACCAAGAAATTTCGGAACCTGGTTGAAGCGTAATTGCACCTGACCGGCGCAATGTGCGTCCAGCATGAGCACTTTGCCCACCGTCAGACGCGCGATCTCGCCGGCTGAGAGTTTCAATCCCCGCCATTCAGCAACAATGGGCACCTGCACCTCGTTGAGCTCGGGGTTCCATTTGGGCAGGACCTCGACCGATGCGGTGGCCGTGGTCCCGGGCATGCCCGCCGGGCAGAGCAACCGCACGAGCGGCTCAACCGCGGAGTAGGGGAGCGCCATCTGGATGAGTTCTGAATCTTCGCCAAAACCGGCGTTGAGCGTCAGGACGAGCATTGCTGTGTCCCCGGTTGCCGTCTCCAAGAAACGGCTGTTGCTTTCATGGCCGAGAAATTCCGGACGCATGTCGTGCATTTCGGGCCAGTGAGTGCACCATTCGCTAATCAGCAACACCGCGATTTCGTCCACGAGCGCCACCTCAATCTCGCTGAGGTCGCGGGTGGTCTCAGGCATCTTGCCAGGACCCCCCAGCATCCGGTCCACCAGTCCCAGCCCAAGCCGCGGGGGAATGACCAGCAGGCCCACCCCTTTCAGTGGTTCGATTCGGAACAAAGTGATGTGTGTGGGGCTGGGCAGATTCCCGGTCAATTTCTGGTACCCAACGATCTGCAACTTGTCCACTTCAACCGCGAACTCCAGCCGAAGGAAATTGGCCAGGCGTGCCCCCAGCGCCCGAATGAACTGCTCACTGCGGTGGCGGATCCGCCGTAACTCGCTGGGCGCAAGAAATCCCGATTGCCGAAAATCATAGTTGCGGACACTCTCCTGCTTGCGGCGCCCTCGGACGCCCTGGGGGGCAAGCACATCGACTTGCGGCCCCGCGGCAAGGGCGCCGCCTTCGGGGTCAGGAACGGGGGGCTGGTCTGGGTTCATGAGCGGACTCACTGGATGGCAAACTCCGTGAGATAGATTTCCTTCACACAGTTGTTGCCAAGAATGTTGTTAAAGGCGGTCAGCAGTTCGTTGCGAATGACATTCCGGGCATCGGGTTGGCCCAAATCCGGCAGCGTTTTAGTCGCCAGAATTCCGCAGGCTCGATCCCGCAATGCCGCATCATTGTCCTGCATCTTCTGCTGGAAGTCAGAACCGACGCCGGCGACCGACAAACTGACCAGCACATAGCGCGACCCCATCGTGCCGGCGACATTGACGAGCAGTTTGTCCAGAGGCACCGTGACTGGCTTGGCGCCGGGATTGCTCGCGGTTCCCGCGCTGGATTCGGCGGACGCCGGAGCGATTCCCAGCCCTCTCTGGACCCGGGGCACCAACACCCAGGCCGTCATGGCGTACGCTAAAACGGGCATGACCAGAATGGTCACTAACAGCGGCAGCCAGGCCTTGAATTCAAAGCCGGGCCTCGAGACAGGCGCAGCCGTTTCCGCTGCCACAGCTTCGGCTTGCGGTTGAAGGGCTTCCGTGCGATTGGCGGGCATAGGCAATTAACGGACCAGATTGTTTACGTCCTGGAGGATCTGATCGCTGGTGGTAATGATTTTTGTATTAGACTCGAAGGCCCGCTGCGCTGTGATGAGCGTGGCCATTTGCGTCGCCAAATCCACGTTGGAGGATTCCACGGCCCCGGACTGAATCTGGCCGAGGTTGCCCGAACCCGGAGCGCCGGGACTCGCTAGCGGACCGGCCGCACTCGTGTAAGACAACAGGTTATTGCCCTGCTTTTGGAGCGCCTGCGGATTGGCAAAATTCTGCAACACGACTTGGCCGATGATGCCGCTGCTGCCGTCGCCCAGCTCAGCGTTGATCTGGCCCAGGCTGTTGATGTTGTAGGAGATGAGCGCCGGGGCCGGGCTCGTGGTGTTCTGCAGCGCGGCAATGGCCGCGCTGTCGCTGATTTGCAGGTCGCCAATTGCGCCGCCGCCGCCGCCACCGGTGTAACCCTGGACGCGCTGGCCGTTGTTGGTCACCAGATAACCGTTGGTATCGACGCCAAACTCCCCATCGCGCGTGACGTAGGTCGCCCCGCTGGCAGGGTCTTTAACCACAAAGAATCCTTGCCCGTTGACAGCCAGGTCCGTGGGGACGCCCGTATTGTTGATGGGCCCCTGTGAATAATCCAAAACCGTGGCGGCGGTTCCCACTCCGGTGCCTACCTGCACCGGGTTGCCGTTGCCGGAATTGCCCAGGCTCTGGCTGAAGGCGTCCTCGAACTCGACATTGGAGGACTTGTAACCGGTGGTGTTAACGTTGGCGATGTTGTTGCCAATGATTTCCAGCTCCTCTTGAAACTGCTGAAGGCCGCTGACGCCTGTCTGTAGTGAACTGATCATAGCTTTGAATTGCTTGTAGTAGGATTATTGGGGGGCGAGTGCCACCGAAAGAACTTGATTCAAATTGTAGGAGACACCGTTGACAACGATTTGGGGCTGGCCCGAGCTCGTATTAATGCCAGAAACAACACCTTGCGCAGTGTTGCCGTTGGAGTCCACCTGCAGACTGACCTGCCGACCTATTAATGCATTGGCCTCGGACACAGCCTGGGCCGTCTGCATCCGCCCCAGATCGGTATCCAGGATCGAATTGCTTTGGAGCGTGCTGAACTGGACCATCTGGCCCAGCAGGTCCTGGTTGGTCATGGGATTGAGCGGGTCCTGGGAAGTCATCTGGGTGACCAGCAGATTGAGAAAATCCTGCTGGCTCATCAGTTGGCTCGGCGCAGCCAGAGCCGTCGTTGTGTCCGCGGTCGAACTGGCAACCGCCTTTGTGGTCGGATTTATCTGCATAGATTCAGGCCCAGAACTCCCAGTGCCGGCTCGCGGAAGCGGGAACGGAAGCCACTGAGACGCTGGGCGGTGGTTGGGAACTGCGGGTGGACGCGAAGGCCATCCGCGCCCAGGCGTCCTCCTCGCCCGCTGGTCGCTCATGGGATTGGGAAAACGGATGCCGAGCCTGGTCTCCACCAGCGGAAAATGACTCAGAATGCAGCAGGGGCGCCAAACGGATACCGCGCGAGTCCAATTGCTGTTGTAGCGAGGTCCAGTGCCGATTCAGCAAACTATAATCCCCGTGGTCCAGGCGCGCCTGCAGGTCAATACCGCCCTCGCGTTGCTGCAAGTGGAGGGTCAACTGCAGGTTGGTGTCCGGACGGATCACCACGTGCAACGAATCCACTCCCGACTCCCGCAAATGCACCGCTTCCGTGGTCATCAGCTTTTGGGCCTGTTCGACCATTCGCTCCCCGGGTACCGAAACATGGGAAGGCCCATCCACTGCGCTCGACGGAACCGCCTTGGCAGAAAACCCGCTCGTATCTCCGGCAGCACTGTTCGCTGGCATCAACTCGCTTGAACTGCCCGGCAGTCCCGGCTCGACCGCGCGCCGCTGGCGCGCTGGCGGCGCATCGGCGACTGCCGTCAACCCCTTCACCGGCAATTCTTGCCCGGCGGTTCCGGCAAATTCATTCTGTGTGGTTGCCATTTTCATCGGCATTTGTTGCAAAGCATCGCCCATGCCATCGGCCGCGCTTGACAGCCCTGCCCTGGACGCGCCGCCTTTCTTGTTGAAGGCCTCCCCTAAAGCCGAACCCTGGACCTGGGGATTTGAACTCCCGGTTTGGGCCTCTGCCAACCCCAGCGTCGTGAGTAGAGACGGCGTTAATCGCACACTCTCGCCCCGCCCGATTGTGCCACCTGGACCTTCTAACAGAGCCGATGCGCCGCTCGATGGCGACGGCTCGGAGGCGCTTTGCTGTGGACCTGCTCGCGGTGCATTCTCAGAAGACGCGGGGGGTTTTTCGCTGGTGATTGGCCCGATCCACGGAGGTAGCGCTTTGCCGCCTGCCCGCGCCTTCATGTTCGCACCTGTTTCGACCGGCCCTCCCTTGACCGAACTGGCCCGTGCATCCGCCGTTTGTCGCGGATCTTCTGCCGGAACGACTTCCGCCCCTCCTCGATTCGCAGAGCCCGCCGGCGCGTCCGGGGCTCCCTCGACAGATAGTTCGGTCGGACTGGCGCCGGGCCAGGCGTCCACCGGGAATGCGGCGCTTTCAATCC
>JBJKSV010000951.1:0-2802 GCA_046703605.1 Limisphaerales bacterium | reverse complement strand
TACGCTTCCCGCCGGAAGCAAGTCTATCATCACGCCATTGCGCCGGTCTTCAACGCGGTTCTGGAACTGCTGGACGCGGAAGAACGGCCCGGTCACAATGGCGGTGAGCCACTCGACCGCGTCAAGCACGTCTGGCACGATGATGTCCACGTCGATTGTCACGCGAGGATAACCGTGCTCCTGGACGGCGAGGCCTCCGGCAATCAAGTGGGGAATGTCATGGTCGGCGAGCACCTCAACCGCGGCGCGGGCGGACTCGATCAGTCCGGTAGTGCCGCTGGCCTCTCTCAGGATGTAGGCCGCCGTGTTCGTCATACCGCCAGTTTGCCACAGGCGCACTCCGTAATCAAACATTCCTGATTTGCCACGGATCTTGCGTGGGTTCAGCGCCCTCGTGATTTACGGCTCCGCTGGCCGCTTCTTTCCGTGTATTCCGTGTATTCCGTGGTTTCTTCCCATCCTGCGTGTGTTCTGTGCCATTCGCTCAACGGTAAATGACAATAAGGAAGACCGTCGCGTCGCTCTTGCCTGCGTTGATGAGGGCGTGTGGAACATCCGCTCGGTAACTGGCGGAGTCCCCTGTGTTCAACTCTTCCGTCCCGCCGCCGGACTCGACGCGGATGCGGCCCTTCTGGACCGTGAGGAACTCACGGGTGCCCTCGAAATGCGGGGAACTGCGCAACGCGCCGCCCGGCTCAAACCGCACCTCGTAAAACTCGACGTCTTTCTCGAGGTTTAACGGGGAGAGCGTGCGAATGCGGCAGTCCTTGTCCGTGCGGTAATGATAGGCATGGTCGTCGGCGCGAACGACGAGCATGGTGGAGGCGGCGCCGGGCGTTTCGAGCAACTCGCCAAGCGCCAGGCCAAAGGCCTGGGCGATGCGAAGCGTGACGGCCAGGGTCGGGTTGGCCTGTTCACGCTCGATCTGGCTGAGCATCGAGCGGCTCACGCCGCTGGCGCCGGCCAGTTCCTCCAGCGACCACTCGCGCTCGGTGCGCAGTTGCTTGACTCGCAAGCCCAGGTGCCGCGTCAGGCTGTCGGCCGAGGGAGATGACTCAACCGGCTTGGGGTGTTCGCGGGGGGGGCCGCCTCTCGGGTGGACGGGGGCGCGGCGCATGGGATTGTTCCCGGTTCGCGAGCGAGGTCTGGTGTGCCCGCCCTGTGTTAAGCCTGTGCCGGTTAGTTTGCTCATGATGGTCCGTGGTACAATATAGTGGAAAAAATCTCTTGCATATTGGATTCGCTGCGTTCATTATACAAGAACAGGTTCCGTTAAACTAGAACGTTTTTCAACACACTCAACAACCATGAAAGCACTGGTCAAAAAAGAAAGAAAGCCCGGCCTTTGGCTGGAGGATGTTCCTGAACCGGAGGTGGGGACCAACGATGTCCTTATCCGCGTTGACCGGACGGGCATTTGCGGCACCGACCTCCACATCTATAACTGGGATGAATGGTCGCAGCGGACCATTCCCGTGCCGATGACCGTGGGCCACGAATTCGTCGGGGAGGTTGTGAAGACAGGCTCCAACGTCACGGACTTTTTTCCTGGGGAAGTCGTTAGCGCCGAGGGCCATGTGGTTTGCGGGCGCTGCCGGAACTGTCTGGCGGGGCGCAGGCACCTGTGCAAGGACTCCAAAGGCATCGGGGTCAATCGTCCGGGAGCGTTTGCGGAATACATCAGCGTGCCGATGACCAATGTCTGGCACCATCGCAACGGGATTGACCGCGACGTGGCTTCGATTTTCGACCCGTTCGGCAACGCCGTCCACACGGCGCTGAGTTTTCCGGTTTTGGGTGAGGATGTGCTCATAGCCGGGGCGGGACCCATTGGCATCATGGCGGCGGCGGTCGTGCGCCACGCCGGGGCGCGGTTTGTCGTGGTGACCGACGTCAACGATTATCGGTTGGATCTCGCCCGGCAAATGGGCGCCACGGTGGCGCTGAACATAAGAGAAGGGCGGACGCTTCAGGAGGTTCAGCGGCAACTCGGTATGAACGTGGGATTTGTTGTGGGATTGGAGAGGTCCGGGAACCCGGCCGCGCTCAACGAGATGATTCGCAACATGTGCCATGGCGGCAAGATTGCCATGCTGGGCATCCCCTCGGAGCAGGTGCCTTTCGATTGGACGCCGGTGGTTTTCAATATGTTGACGATTAAGGGCATTTATGGCCGCGAAAAGTATGAAACCTGGTACATGATGACCGTCATGCTCGAGAACGGGTTGAACATCAAACCCGCCATCACGCATCGTTTCCATTACACCGAGTTTGAAAAGGGCTTCCAGGCCATGAAGAGCGGCAAGGCGGGCAAAGTGATTTTGAACTGGCGCTGAGGGGCCGGCCCTCTCGTCAGCACCCGCGCGTCTGGCAGGAACCGGCGGTTGGCGACTCACCTGTGACCAAAGATGCTCGGACGGCAGGTCTCAGGTTTCACCTCCCGGTGGAACCACTCTTTGCCGCCCGAGCAGTGCCAGGGTACATCCTGGGGCGGTTATTGGGTAGTGGGGTGATGGCCTGAAGGAGATAGAGCGCCGACGGCGCGGCTCAGGGCGTATTGGGCCTTATTGTATTCGGCCACGACATCAATGTGGTCGTTGCGGGCGCGGCTCAACTCCTGCTGGGACTGAATATTCTCGAGCACGTCGCCCACGCCGAATTGCTTGCGCTGCTCGGTCAGGCGCAGGGCTTCGACGGCATTAGTTAAGGCTTGGCGCGTGGTGACCACCTGCCCGGCCAGGGATTGGACCCGGGCGTCGCTTTCGACGACCTCGCGCACAATCTGGTCCTTGAGTTTCTCGA
>JBJKSV010000950.1:0-3682 GCA_046703605.1 Limisphaerales bacterium | reverse complement strand
GTCCATGCCTGACTCCTGGGCCGCCGCTCGGCGCACCTCAATGGGCAATCTCTGGTGCCGCTCTATGGCCCCAAGCGGTAGAATTGCTGGCGAGTTTGCCCCGCGATCGGAATCGTCATGGGGTTGGTAGCGCCGGCTACATTCGACCAGGGGCCTCTCACTGACGGCGCGGATTGGAGGGTGCCGGACCCTGTCCACGAGATAATCGCATTGGCTCCCTGGATCTCCGCGCTGAGCAGCGGCAATGACAGGACCTTGCTATTCGCATCGCCGAGCAGCGACATGAGGTAACTGTGGTTATGGAAACCGCCGCTCTCGTCGGATTCCGCGTAAGTGAGATTGTGCTGGGCTTCCTGAAGCGCGGCCAGCCAGGTGGCGTTCGTGCTGCTTTGGAGCGCAGCCGCCGCGCGGCTGACGTTCGCCTCCACGGTGGCATCCAGGGCCTGAAAATCGGCCCTGAACGAAGCAATCGTCGTGTTGGCCCCGGCCGTGTCCATAGTCGAATGGCAGGTGGTGCAGGAGGTGGTGGTCGTGCCGTCCGCTTCGGTAACCGTGATGGCCCAAGTGTGGCCACGGAAGTTCTTGGAGTTGCTGCCGTCCACATCAGTGCTGTGCATGTGGCAATCGGTGCAGGTTACTCCTGGCATGGTCTGTTGGTCGGCCACGCCCACGCCGCCAGCGCCTTGGAGGATGTTGTAGCTGAGGTGGTCGGTGTTGGGGAAACGCAGGTTGCCGTGGCATTGGCCGCAGAGCTGGGCCGAGCTGGCCATGACCTGATACTGCTTGGTCGAGGAGTTGAAGTAGGAGACTTTGCCGGGATCGTGCGGGTCGTGGCAGGTGATGCAGCCGACTGACGGCCACTCCGAGGCGTTGTTCAAAGCGGTGGCCTCGGAGAACACGCCGTTGGTCGTCGTGAAAAAGTAATCCATCGCCTGGGCTTCGGTGATGCCCCCATTGGCCAACACCGCGGCGGGCGCATGGCACGCAATGCAGTTCTCGTCCTGGACTACGGCGGCCGGCGTCAGCCCGGTATCATTCTGGCTCAATTCATCGGCCACATCGCCCTGCGTGTGGGCGTGGGCGCTATTCGTCCACGCGTTGTAAATCTGGTGGTCCGTGTCAGCAAAGTGCAAATTGCCGTGACACTGGCCGCACAGGGCGCTGGAGTCGGCGACCGCCATGTACTGCTTCGTCTGGGAGTTGAACACCGCCAGCGTCGGCAGCGTGCTCGGATGATCGCCAGGCACGTTGTGGCAGGTAATACAGTCCACCTGCGGCCACATGGCGGCATTGGTCACGGTGGTGCTGGCGCTGAACTCGCCGTTGCTGGTGGTGAAGAAGAATCCCATGGCCTCGCTTTCGCTCATGGGGCCGTTGGCCACCACGGCTTGCGGGCTGTGACAGCCGAGGCAATCCTCCTGCTGGACGACGTCGCCCGGCGTCAGCCCCACGTCGGACTGGCTCAACTCGGAAGCGACATTGGTTTGGGTGGTGGCGTGGGCGCCAGCCGCCCACTTGGCATAGACACCGCCGTGGCAATCGGCGCAATCCGATTGGGCCGCGAGGGGGCTTGAGGTCAACAGGAGGACGGCGGCAACGCTGGCCGGCATCAAACAGATTCTCAGGTTCATAGCACGAAATTCCTCGGTCAATTAAGCGACTCCGACACACGGACGGCAGTCGCGGCAACGAACCCGGTCTGCCGCCAAGCATGTTGTGTGTCCGAAACAGGAGCGCGATGCTCTCCCTTCGTTGTGAATTACTTAGCATTTGTTGCTGACATTCATCCATCACGCATTATTATGGAAAAACGGGTGCTTCCTAATGTCACTGACTGGGGCCGGGCGATTCGAAACTTATACAGAGCGGCAGAATCTCTTGCGGGCAGATTTCACAGAAGCCAACCAAGGCAAGAAAGGATCTTCGTTATCTTCGCGCTCTGTTGAGAAATGCGCAATTAACTCCCTCGTTGTGTAAAGACTGGCAAACCCGCCTTAACACAACACAACCTCCTCGAACGGCAGCTTGGGCCAATGCGTAACCGGTATCCGATCAGGACGCAGAATCCCGGCGGGCCATCTTGGGGGATGTACACGCGGCCCGTTCGCGATCGCCCGTTCCAGGGCTCTCCGGGCCATTCAACACCTGGACTTTGAGGCACGCGGTGGCGCGCGGCAATGGCTCGACAGGGATGCAATATCTGGAGCGCATGTTCATCCGGTGGCGGCAGGAATAGGCTTCGGTTTGTCCCAGAAACCTCTGAAGCACATGCCCCTCGCCATCGAAAACTGTCACGAGCAGCGGCATGCACGTCGTGTCAACGTAGGGGACCCGGTTGGCGACATAGCCACCAACCGCCACGGGGCCTGCCCCGCATTCCCACCACCGTCTCTCGACACGCACCAGGCGTGAGCCAGAGCTTTCCAGCTTGACGCGGGCGACGGACGGAGGCTCCAGCGAGGTGGCGCACCCCCCGAGAATCGTCGCCACCAGCAAGCCGAGGCACGCTGCTATCTGACGGGAGATCAGGTTCATACGGCAAAATTCTTCGGTCGATTAAGCGACTCCGACACACGAACGGCAGCCGCGGCAACGAACCCGCTCTGCCGCCAAGCATCTCATGTATGCGAAACCGGGGCCTGATGCTCTCCCTCCGTTGTGAATCACTTAACCTCTTTTGCTCAGACTGATTGGTCAGGTACGGTTATTCCCTAATCCACCTCTCGTGGCATCCCTCGAAATGGCTCGCAAACCAGTCTCGGCCGCGAATCGATGCTCACGGCTGCCGGCGTCTCCCCGTGTCCTCCTCGCCCAGCGCCTTCCTCGCGTCCCGCTCGGGTCACGGAGTCAGCCGTTTGAAGTCTATCTGACGCACATACCCCAGGTCGCTCTCGACCACGAGGATGTTTCCCCGGCTGTCCATTGACACAGACCGAACCTCCGAGACTTTGTAGCCCGGGGTGTGAAACCATTGGCCGTCTCCCGAGTGAGCCCCGGCCTGGCCGTCCAGCCATACATGGACTATCCCGGCCGGGTCCACATAAAGCACCTGCGAGCCCTCGTGCAGTGCCAGGAAGTAGCCGCCGGTGGGCAATTCCCATATTCCCCGCACTCCGTCCAAGCTGCTGGAAGCCGCCGGAGTGCCGTCCGTCACCGGATCCGTCTTGCCGTCTCCATAGAGGACTTTTCGGGTGCCCATGCCTTTGCCATGGGTGTCCACCTTGTAAACACGGTTGGCCCCCCGGTCGGTGACGATTGCGTTCTCCTTGCCGGTCGCGATCAGATTGCCCAAGTCCTGAAAATTGGTATTGAGCGTCGAAATCCCATCGATCGGATTCCAGGCGTCCAGTGCTGTTCCATTGCAGAACAGCACGTCCGGTTCCTCGTCGTCCACCCACAAGCCTCGGCCACCGGTAACGCCGCCCGGCACGGTGAAGAGAGTTGACATGACGCCGTTGGTGTCCACCCGGCGCACCCTTCCATTGCCGGTATCAAGGACGAAGAAAGTACCGTCGCCCCGCACATAGAGTCCAGTGGGAAAAGAGAGTTGCAGGGTGGTGGCCTTGGCCGGGCCATCGCCGTTGAACCCTCCGGAATGGGTCCCCGCGACCGTGTGAATGCGTCCGTCCGGAGTGACTTTCAAGACGGCGTGGCTGTCTTTATCGACTATGAAGACATTGCC
>JBJKSV010000949.1:0-3228 GCA_046703605.1 Limisphaerales bacterium | reverse complement strand
GGATACCAGACGGCCCACCATTGGACGGCAATGGGCATGATGAACACCGCCACCGCGATGTCCCAATTGTTCGTGAAGCTGGGGAGCACGTTCAGGTAGTTGATGCCGTGCGGGCCGGTTTTGGCGGCGACCGCTGTAATCATGGCGTGCAATCCGCCCACATGAACCACTGCCACCCACGCCGCGGCAATCACAGCCGTCATCATGATGAAGAACTGGACCATGTCGATGACCAGCACACCCCACAAGCCGGAGTGGGCGGCGAAAATGACATTGATGACGCCGCACAGGAGGATGGTCTGCAGGCGCGAGAGGCCGAAAAGAATCGCGGCGATCTTGCAGGCGGCCAGGGTGACCGTGGCCATGATCATGCAGTTGAAGAAAAAACCCAGATAGACGGAGCGGAACCCGCGCACGAAACTGGCGGCACGGCCGGCGTACCGTATCTCGTAGAATTCGAGGTCGGTCATGACACCGGAACGCCGCCACAGGCGGGCATAAAAGAACACGGTCGAGATGCCGGTCAGGGCGAAGGCCCACCAGCACCAGTTTCCCGCCACTCCTTGGCGGCGGACGATGTCAGTGACCAGGTTGGGCGTGTCAGTGCTGAAGGTTGTGGCGACCATGGAGAGGCCCGCCAGCCACCAGGGCACCGAGCGCCCGGAGACAAAGAACTCGGAAGTGCTCTTGCCGGCGCGTTTTCCGAAAAACAGGGCCGGGAAAAAGCAGACGATCAGGGTCACGAGAATGATTACCCAGTCAATGAGGTGCAGGCGCATATTCGCGCAAGTTAGCAGGTCTGCCGCCGGCGCGCCAGCCTCACGATCGTCGTCTAACGGTCCTTATTCCAGCGGATGGCCAATTGGAGCAGTTCGCTGGTGGTATTGAGGTTGAGCTTGTCTTTGATCCGGGCGCGGTAGGTATCAACGGTCTTGATTTCAATCCGGAGCTGCCCGGCTATCTCGCGGGTGCTCAAGCCGCGGCCAATGAGCTCGAACACCTCCAACTCCCGCTCGGCCAACAGGTCCGCAATAGAATCGGCGGGGGCGTTGGGCTGGGCGGCCAGACGGGCGAGAATCGTCGAGGCAGTGCGTTCATTGAGATAGATGCCCCCGGCAATGACCCTGCGCAAAGCCAGGAGGATGTCGCGGGTTGCTTCCTGCTTGGTGATATAGCCGTGGGCGCCGGCACGCAGAACCCTTTCGGCATAGAGCACCTCATCGTGCATAGAGACGACCAGGATGAACATCTTCGGCCAGCGCGCACGGATATCCTTGATCAGTTCCAGGCCGCTGGAGTTCTTGAGCATCAGATCGACCACGACCAGCTCCGGCTTGGCGCGCTCGACGGCCTGAAGCGCCTCGGAATGGCCGTCGGCCTGGGCGCAAACCACCAGGTCAGGTTCGCGATTGATGCTCTCAGCCAAGCCCTCGCGGACAATCGGATGATCGTCCACCAGCAAAATGCGGGTCGCCCCGGCTTTGCGCAAATCATGAACCCGGATCATGGCAGTGCTGGTAGGGAATCCGGCAGGCGACGAGCGTTCCAGAGCCATCGCCCTGGACGCGCAGTATGCCTCCAATGCTCCGCGCGCGGTAATCCATAATGTGCAGCCCCATTCCCGGACTGCGTTGCGGGGCGGACTTGAAGCCCTGCCCATCATCTTTAATGGCCAGTTCGAGACCGGCTTCCGAACTGGACAAGCGGATGAGGATATTTTGGCAGCCGCTGTGTTTCAGGGCATTGTTGACCGCCTCCTGGGCAATCCGGTAGAGGTGCGTCGAGGTCGTCAGTCCGCAGCGAAGGCGGCGAGTCGCGACCTCGCAGCGGCATTGAGCGGCATGGCGTTCGCGAACTGAGCCGGCTAGTTCCTCCAGCGCCGGCGCCAGGCCCTCGGCCTCCAGCCGCACCGGATACAGCCCGCGGCAGACGCGACGCGATTCGGTAATGGCCTCGTCCAGGAGCCGGCAGATGCGCTGAGCCGTCGCGCCCTGTGGATGAGATTCAGAAGTCAGGGCTTGCCGGAGAGAATTCGCGGCGAAGGCAACGCCGATCAGTTGCTGGCATAATCCGTCGTGGATATCCTGGCCGATGCGGGCCTGCTCGCGGTCGCTGATTTCGAGAATCTGCCGCTCCAGTCGCACGCGCTCGGTGACGTTCATCGCCACGGCGATGAACCCTGCGTTCTGTCCCGCCGAATCCCGGTTGGGCGTGAAATGGCATTCGAAGACCGCCGGGCCGTACTCAGCAATGGACCGGAATTCTTCACCAGCCAGGGCCCGCTCGATATTCTCCTGCATCGAAGGCGAATCGGCATAAACGTCGCGGACGCGCCGCCCGGTGCGTTCACCCGGTTTGATGTTCATCGCCCGCAAGGCTTGCCCGTCCTCGAACGTTATGACGGCCCTGGCATCAGTCGCCAACAAGGCGATGGGGGCGCTGTTGATGATCGTGCGAAGCTGGGCCTCGCTGCGCCGCACGGATTCCTCAGCCCGCTTGCGCACGGTGATATCTTCGGTGATGCCCGCAATGCGATAGACCTCGCCCTTCTCATTACGAACGGGAAACGCCCGGTCATGCACCCAGCAGATTGAACCGTCCGGCCGCACAACCCGGTATTCCTCGTCGTATTCGCCAGTGACCTGGCGCGTGTCGGCGGCGCGAGTGACACGCGGGCGGTCCTCGGGATGCACAGCCTCCAGCCAGGCATCGGGATTCGCATAGACGGTTTGGCGCGGCTGCCCCCAGACCCGCTCATAACCCACGCTCACGTAGTTGATGCGGCTCTTGGCGGGGTCGCTGACCCAGAACACTTCGGTAATGTTTTCCGTCACCTGCTTGAAAAGCTCGAGCGTATCGCGGAGGCGCGCGCTCGTCGCTTTATGTTCCTCCACCTCGCTTTGGAGACGGGCGGTGCGCTGGTGCGCAGTCTCTTCGAGCCGGCGCATCAGTTTGGCCGCCTCTGACGCGAGCCAGGCAGCCGTCCCCAGCCCGGCCAGCCGAAGGGCAAGGTTCCAACAAACCACCCAAGCCGCCGCAGCGCCAAGGCCGGCGCGTGCGTCATGGCAGACGAGAAGAAAAGCGCAGCCAATGACCATGAGTGCGGCAGGGCGGCTGCCCGCCGCCCATCCGACAAAGGCACATCCGACCAGGTACAAGAATTCAAAGCTCGCTCCTTGAGGACTCAGGAAGTGGAGCGTCCCTATGAGTCCGATGTAGGCCAGGCCG
>JBJKSV010000948.1:0-16164 GCA_046703605.1 Limisphaerales bacterium | reverse complement strand
GGGTCCCAGAACTGCATCGAGAACTCCTTTACATTCTTTGCAATCACGATGGGATGCTCCTTCTCGTCGATGTCCTCCTTGAGCAGCAGTGGGACCTGGCGCAACACCAAACGCCGCGAGCCGTCTGGCGCCGACTCGACCGAGAAGGTGACGCGCCGCACGTCCAGGTCGCCAAACTTGCCGCTGCGGGGAAAGGACCTGGAGAGGCGCGCCACAAAACTCAGCGAGGCGTCGTCGCCATTCTGGGCAACAAACCCGTAATACCGACGGTTGGCGATGAAACTTCGGGCTGAGGTGAGCGAGTCCTCAATCATCCGGACGGCGATGCGCGAGCGCTGCACGGCCGCGGCAGCCCTCAAACCGGTCTTGGAGGCCCTGAGGATGGCCGTCCAACTCGAATAGATCGCCACGATAACCAGAGAGAGGATAGCGATCGAGACGAGCATCTCGATCAGCGTGAAACCAGCTCGGTCGCTCGATTTGCGGTTTGCGATTTGCGATTTGCGATTCAAAATCAGAACTTTCGTCCTCCGAAGGGGCCCGCCGCAGAAAGTGGCGAGTAGATCCAGATACTCATCGCGTCCACCGGATCCGGGTCGCCTCGGCGGTTGACAACAATATCGACTTGGAACAGCCCGTTGGTTTCAGCCTCGGAGGTCTGTGAGGTCCAGGAGTAGTCAGGGTAGAGTTTGCCGAAATCGCCCGAATCGGAGCCCTCGTAGAGCCGATTGGTTTTGAAGAATTGGGCGGCGACCATCCCGGCATCGGCGCCGACGCGGCGCAGGCTGTGGGCCCGGCGCAAGGTGTTGGAGACCAGACCCAGGATAGCGAACAGGGCGACAAAGAAGATGCCGCAGGCGATCATAACCTCCAGCAGGGAAAAAGCGACCTCCGAGCGCCGTCGCCCAGGAACGGCGCGGCCTCGGCCGGAACATAGAGAGGAACTTGAAAGGGGAAACGGAATCACTGCAGCATCTTGAGCTTGTTGCGGTCGGTGACGACCGAGGCCAGGCCGGTGGTGATCTCCAGCGAGATCCCGGCCCATTCCTCGTTCTCCGATTTGGCGTTGAGGGAATGGAGAACCAAAGTCATCTCGTCGCACGTGCCATTGGGGAAAAACCGCACGCGGGCGAGGTCCTTGTCCTTATATTCGGTCAGGTTCACATCGAGCATTTCGATTTCCAGCTTGTCCGACAACTGGGCCGAGAGGCCGGAATTGGAAGGGGCCTGAGCCTCGGCAAGCCCCACTCCCTCAGTCTGTGAGTGGCGGACATGCGAGGGTCCCGCGCCGGCGATCTGGATGAGACCCGTCTTTGGATGGAAGTACACCTCCACTACCTTGCCCTGCATAATTGCCCGCGCTCGCGCATTACTGAGTACTTCGACCACATCCCGCACGGCTTTGTTCAGCGGTTCGCGATGGAGCACCTTATAAATGACGGGCACACTCATGGTCATCACAATGGCCATGATCGCCACCACAACCATGATCTCGATCAGCGTGAAGCCCTCACGAGCCGAAGGAGTCCTGCAAGACTGACTGCCGAGGCGGCAGGGCACGGCACTCCGTGCGCGCCCGGACTTGGCGGGCAGGATGGGCGGGGCGCACGGAGCAGGGCACGCTGCCATCGGCACGTTCGGTCCCAAGGACTCCTCAGTATGCGGGATAATCCGGCTCATGAGCCGCGCTAGCGGGCAATATTGGAGGTGATGGCAAACATAGCCGACAAGACGCTCATGAGCAGGAAGCCGACGCCCAATGCCATGATGATAATCATAATCGGCTCGATCATATTGGTCATGACGCGCAGGGCGATGCTCAACTCATTTTCGTAAGTATCGGCCACATTCTTGAGGGCGCCCGGGACGTCGCCAGTGTCTTCGCCGATCTTGACCAGATCCACCATAAGCTGAGGGAAGATTTTGCTCCTCGCCAGCGGTTGGGCGATGGTCTTGCCGTCCGTGACCTCCTCGCGTGTCTTGGAGATGGCCTCTTTGACGATGCAGTTGGGCATGACCTGCTCGGTGATCTTGAGGGCGGTGAGGACCGGCACGCCGTTTTCCAGCAGGGTTCCGAGCGTGCTGGCAAACTGACCGAAGATGTTGAGTTTGACAACCTTGCCGAACAAAGGCGCGTTCATCTTCCAGAGATCGACCCGGCGCTGGCCATCGGGGGTAGCCTGAAACCGTTTGAACACGAATAATGCCAAAACGACACTTCCGGCGATCGCCCACCACCAGCCCGAAAGCAAGTGGCTGATTTTGATAAGGATTTGGGTCATGATGGGCAACTGCACATTCATTCCCTGGAAGATGCTCATGAATTTGGGCAGCATGTAAGTCATGAAAAAAAACATGATCGCCCCCCCAACCACCGTCACAAACGCCGGATAGATTAGAGCCGAGGAAAACTTGGCCTGGACCTGGGCAAACCGCTCGAAGTGATCGGCCATGCGCCGCAGCACCTCAACCAGGGCCCCGCTCGATTCGCCAGCCCGCACCATATTTACATAAAGATCGGAAAAGATGCGCGGTTGCTTGCTCATGGCATCGGACAAGCTCCTGCCTTCCATCACCTGCTGGCGAAGCTCTTTGCTCACGTCGGCGGAGATGCCCCGCGATTCCAGGTGCGTCATGCTGTTGAGGGCAACGGTCAATGGCATCCCGGACTGAAGCAGGTTGGCCATCTGCTGGGTGAAGGTAGCCAGTTCCTGAAGCTTGGGTTTGCGCTTCCTGGAGAATAGCGCGCGCAAGGAGGGCGGCAGAACCGCCTGCCAGTCACGTTTGGTTCGCGCGGAAGGCCGTTCGGCGCTGGCGGTGGCCGCCGCGCCTGCCCTGGCCGCGTCCACGACCACGGGAAAGAGGCCAAGACGCTCGATTTGCATTAGCGCCGCCGAACGATCAGCCACTTCGAGGATTCCCTCGACGACCTCGCCGGTGCGGCGCCGCGCCTTGTAAGAAAATTGTGGCATAAGCCCAGATTGCTTCTCTGTTAAACAATCACTTTAGCCGAAAGTTGCGCCAATCCAAGCCGCAATTCTCTCCGGTGCGAGTGGCACGAACAAAATGGCGACGGTCTGCGCGCGCTGCGCGCGTGTGAAATAATCGGGTTGAGCTACGCCCGCCCGATGAGCAGGGCGCAGTTCCAAGTCAGGAACTCTCTCAGGGCGGGAAGATGCACCAGGAAGGCGAGCTCGGTATAATACCGTGGGGCGGCGCGGAGCAGGACGAGGTTTGGGGCGGCGCGAATCACGCGCAGAACATGGCCGATATAGGTGGGATAGAGGTTCTCGAAGGGCGTGTGCATGCGCTTTCGCCCGGTGAGTTTGTCGTAGGCCCGATAGCCGCGCCGGACACCGAGATAATGAAACGGGGAGAATTCATGGCCGCCCCATGGCGAAAGCCAGTTTGTCCAACTCAGGTAGAGCCGTCCTCCGGGGGCGAGAAGGTGGTGAGCCGAGTTGATAAAGTCGTCCGGCTTGGCCAGGTGCTCCAGGACATTCGAACATATAACAAGGTCGTATTGGCCCAGGTGGCGGATGTCGTCCCGATCGATATTTATTCTGCGAAAGGGTGCGGCTGATAGTTCCGGCGGCAGCCCGTTATCTTCGTCGGAAAAGGTGACCTGGCAGCCGCGTTTCATGAGTTGCGCCCCAAAAACGCCGTGGCCGCAACCCAGGTCCAAGGCGCGAATTTTGGGGCCGAGGTCAATGCCGTAGCGCTCGATCCAGCGGATTGCATCGTCGGCTTGAAATGTGTAGAAGGTGGGATCGTCCCGGTGCTTCAAGTGTTGGGCAATGAGCCGATGGATGATCATCTTGGCGCATTTAACATCCGGACGTTAATCTGTGCAATCGGATTCGAAACCGCTGGTCTCGGTAATTGTTCTCAACTACAACGGGGCGAGGTGGATTGAGCGCTGTCTAGCCTCTCTCCGCGCCCAGACGCTATACCCCAGGCTGGAGGTTATCGTCGCCGATAATGTCTCAACTGACGGCTCGGACAGGCTCGCGGCCGAGATCATTGGCGACTGGCCAAACGCGGCCTTTCTCCGGCATCCAGAGAACCTTGGCTATTGCGGCGGAAACAACCGGGCGTCCGAGGCGGCTCATGGCGATTACCTGTTCTTCCTCAACAATGACGCATGGCTGGAGCCGGACTGTCTGGAGGTGCTTGTGGCGGAAACGCGCCGAGCCCGAGCCGGGGCTGCCGGCCCACTCGTTCTGAACTACGACGACAGCTCCTTCCAATCGCTGGGCGCCTTCGGCTTTGACCTCTTCGGGCTGCCCAGCACGCGCACGCCGGCAAACTCGACACGCGAGGTGTTTATGCCGGAAGGCTGCGCCTACCTGATTGAGCGGAATCTGTTCAATGAATTAGGGCGATTCGACACGGAGTTTTTCATGTACCAGGATGAGTACGATCTTTCCTGGCGGGTCTGGGTGGCGGGACGCAGGGCCATTGCCGTTCCTGCGGCAAGACTGCACCATCGCGGGGCCGCGCAAGTCAATCCCGCTGGCGGGGGGAGCATGGTCGAGTTCCGCACCAGCGACACTAAACGCTATTATGCGAATCGGAACAGCCTGATGGTGCTGCTGAAGAGCGGCCGGGGCCTGATCTTGCTGATGGCCTTGCTTCAGCTTGGCCTGCTGGCGATTGAAGCGGTGGCCGGGCTTGTGCTGATTCGCCGATGGGGCTTTGTCAAGCATGCCTATTACGAAGCCGTCCGCGACTGCTGGCGCCTGCGCGCGCATATCGCTGCCGAACGGCGGCGCGTCCGGCAGTATCGCCAACGCGGGGATTGGCGGATGTTGCGCTTTTTAAGACTGCGTTTCAACCGCTGGGATGAAGTTCAGAGAATGCGGCAGTACGGGCTACCGAGCGTGACCCCCAGGTAGAGGGCCGCACTTACGTCGAGCGAGGGAACAGGCACCCAAAACCTGGCAGGAACGGTTGCGTTGCCGGAGCCTTGCGGGCTTCACGGCCGGTTCGGCGAGGTTTCCGCGAGACCGGAGGCAGGCTCAATAATGCTGCCTGGACGCGATGCGGGCGAGTCCTCCCTGCAGCTTCTTCCTGGCGAGCACCCAGGCCCGGCCCAGCGGTGAGGCGGCGTAGTCCAAGTTCACGCTCTGAGTCGTGCGGCGGTTCATGCTCAAGACCTTGTTGATCGGATGAACCTCGGCCAGGGCGCCGATTCGTTCCATAAACAGGCCATCGGCGTGCTCCGCATTGCGTTTGTCTTCGGAATGGTATTGGCTGGTCTTATAGACCTCGCGGTACTTTTCGAGGATCTTCGCGCTGTGACAAAACTGGAGGTAATCGACATGACAATCGAGCCGTTTGCCCCGGCAAAAGCGGCCTCGAGGCCGGTCGGCGATGCGCTGACCGATGACTTGGGTCTTTCCATCCGGGCCAACCAGGCCGATGTCTTGGGAGGCGTACATGGCCTGCGGGGCGCGGTCATGCTGGATGTAGTAATCCCAATAGGTCTGGAAGGCCTCCGGATAGAGCAGGTCATCGTCGCATAAATATATGATCAACTCGCCCGCCACTTGGCCGGAGTTGAGCCACCGGTTGAAACACCAGGACGCCATGTTCTTCGTCTTTGGCAGGTCCGGTGTTTCGCCGGAAGGGACGATCTCGAGGCGGGCGTCTTTGAAGTCCGCAAAGAACCCCTGGTTGAGCAGCACGCCGCTGTCCACCACAACGCCCTCCCAGTCGCGGTAAGTCTGGCTCAAAACGCCGTTGATAGCATCTTTGACAAAGAGGGGCTTTGCGTGCGAGATGATGATGATGCTAACGCCAGGCATCGTTGAGGTGATTCAAAGACTTTAGTGAGGGCCCGGGCCAGGAGGCGGGTCGCCCAGGAGCTTGCGCCGGAGTTTGATCCGGGCCATCGCTTCCACGTTGGCGCGCTGCTCGGCGCCGAATTTGGTCTGGACCAAATCGAGGTAATCAGGCCTGCTAAAGTACTTTTGCCATGCATCATCGCGAAACCGGAGGACGTCCGCCGCCGAACAATGCCTGGTTGGCAGGGGCTGGCTTTCGTAGGAAAGAAAGGCGTAGCCTGCGTAAGAGTCGGGGAGTTGCCAGCCGTTTTGCCGGGCAACATGGTAAAGCGGGCTGCCGGGCAGGGCCTGGCACGGATACATGTTGGCCATGGCGGTATTCAGCTCCATGGCCAGATCGAGGGTCTGCTGCATGGTGCCCAGAGTATCATCCGGAAATCCAAAAATATAGTTGGAGATAATCTCCAGGCCATGGTCCTGAACGTTCTTCACGACCTGCCGAATATTGATTTCCTTGAAGGACCCCTTCGAGACTTCCTGGCGAATCTGCTGGTTGGCGGCCTCAACGCCCAGCGCCAGCCAGCCAATTCCGGCGCTTTTGAACAGCTCCAGGTAATGAGGCTGCACCGTATCCACACGCGAGTAAGCCCACATACGGAATTTGTGGCCGCGCTCGACCAGGCCGCGCAGCAGCGGTTCAAAGAACCGCTTGTTCAGAAAGAACATCTCGTCCGACAGACGCACGGTCTGGACGCCGAGAGCGGCAAGCTTGTCAAACTCGCTGAGCATGAACGCGGGCGACCAGAAGCGCATGTTGGGCGAGTTGGCCGCCGAGATGCCATCCGCGTTATCGACGCGGTTGACGATGTTGATCATGCAGAAGTCGCATCGGAACCGGCAGCCCAGTGACGTATAAAGCGCCGCAAAGGGTGTGCGCAAGTTATGGTTAAACTCCGCGTGCCAGAAGTGGGCGCGGTAAAGGTCCAGAGGCTTGTTGCGATAGGGCAGAAGGTCCCAGGCGTAGCCCGGCAAATCGACGTCCATTCGGTCCTGGGGCACCACCTTCTCTGGCGCGTTCAATCGAGGGACACCGCCCGTTTTGTGGCCGATGCCTTGAATTTGGGGGAAGTCGTCCTTGAGGTCGGAGCGCAGCAAATTGTGCAGCGCATAGACGCCCTCGTTCAGCAGCACAACGTCGAAACACGGGTAGCCCAGAACCTCCAGCGGCAGGGCGCTGGCATGCGAACCCACCACGCACGTCGTCCAGTCCGGATGCTCGGCCTTCAGGGCCGTGCCCAATGACAGGGCGCCGATCATGTTCGTGGTTCCGGAATTGGGGTTCTGCCCGTACACAACGAAGCAAACCAGGCGCGGACGCATCTCGGAAATCCGTTGAACGGCCTTTTCCAAGGGCAAACGCTCAGCGCAGCAATCGAGGATAGCCACCCCAAAGCCTTTTGCGCGGCAACTCTGGGCCAGGAGCAACGCCCAGGTAGGTGGTTCGATGGCCGAATAGTCCTTGCTCAGTTCCTGGTAGGCCTGAGCTGAGGAGTCGCTGTTTACAAACAGAACATCAAGCGGTCGGTCTTTCATGGCATCAGTCTTCATCTCGCCGCCACCGGCGCCCCTGCAAACTTGCGTCGCTCTGTGAGCGTCGTGTAGTTCTCGAAACACCAGGCAACAGTCCTGGCAATCCCGGCGCGGATGTCGGGATTGAGCGCCAGGCCGTACTTCTCTCTCATCCTCGATCCGTCGAGGAATTTTTCTTTGATTCCCACGTAGCGGTTCGGGTTAAACTTCAACTTTCCTTTAAAACCCGAGGCCTCGCAAATAATACCGGCCAGTTCACGGATCGATGTCCCGGTCCCCGGGGCCACATTGACGACCTCCCGTTGGCAGCGCCCGAACATGAGCAGCAGCACTCGGACAAACTCCTTCACATCGAGAAAATCCCTGACCTGCGAACCGTCTCCCCAAATCTCCACCTCCGGCAGATCTTCGCGAACAGCGCGAACAAACTTCCCGATCAGGGCTCCCGGGACGTGGGCGGTGGCGGGATCGAAATCGTCGTGTTCGCCGAAAAGCGTTGCCGGAATGAGATAGCTCCCGTCCACGCCATACTGGTCATTATAGGCGAGGATCCCAGTGTAGAGAAGGCGCTTGGTCGAGGCGTACGCATAAACGCTGCCGTGGACGGGGCCATCCATCAGGACCGGTTCGGTCAGTCTGACCGCATTGCTGGGGTAAGCGCACGAACTGCCGAGGGCGAACAACCGCGCCCGTGGGATGAAACGCCGCCAGCATTCCAGGACGTGTGTATGGATCAGATTGTTGACAAAGAGTTGTTCGGCGGGGTGCTGGCCTGGAAACTCACCCGCGGCCTGAAAGCTCGCCAAATGAATCAGAGCCGTCGCGTGGCGGTTGCGCTCAAACACGGCCTGGGCCTGCTCCCACCGGGTCAGATCGAACTGGTCTCGCGAGAAACAAAAAAAGGAAATGCCGCGCCGTCGCAGTTCAGACTGGAGATGCTTGCCAACAAAACCCGTGCCGCCCGTGATCAGGATATGTGCGTGCGCGTCGAAGTTCAAAACGTCGAGAGGGCGGTTCATTCCGGGCGATTCAGCAACCGGCAAAGACCTTCGATTCTATCGGTCTCCAACTCCGGATAATTGCCAATATAACATCCGTAGAAGTGAACGTGGTCCACTCTAGGATAATTCTTGTACTCTTCCGGAAACAGTCGCCGCAGAAAGGGCTGCCGCAATTGGTTGCCACCGCCGGAGGCCCCTCGCCGAAACTCGATGTGGCGCGCGCGAAGCATATTCTCGATCCGCCGCCAGCGGTCGGAGTTCGGTTCGCGCAAGACCAGGGTAAAGGCGTAGTTGCAGCTCCCCTCACGATCGAAATCGGTGACGTAAAGACCGCTGTCCAGGTGGTCCAGGAAACAGTCCAGGTTTCGGCGTCGAAACCGGTTGCGCTCGTCCAGGCGCTGGAGTTGGCGCCGCCCAATCACGGCATTGATTTCGGTGCTCCGGACATTGTAGGCGGGAAAAGCAAAGATGAAGTCAGGGTTCAGATCCGGCCAGGCTGTTTTGTAGCGGTCGCGCAGCGATTCGGACTGGCTCTCACGAACCATGCCGTGGGAACGAAACATGCGTAACATTTCGTAGAGATCGAGGTCGTTGGTGCAGACCATGCCCCCCTCGATGGTGCTCATGTGGTGGGCGTAGTAGAAGGAGAAGTTCGATGCCAGACCGAAGGCGCCGAGCTTCCGGCCCGCAAAGGTGGCGCCATGCGATTCGCAGACATCCTCGATGAGAGGGATAGAGCGGCGGCTTAGTTCCTGGAGCAGGAAATCGTCCAGGCCGTTGTAACCCAGGACGTGGGTCAAAAACACCGCCCGAGTCCGAGGCGTGATGCGGGCCACAACCTGGCGTGTATCCATCCCGAGCGTGCGCGGGTTGATATCTACGAACACAGGGTCGAATCCATTTTGCAAGACCGCGGCAATGTCTGAGACCCAGGTCAATGTCGGGACGATAATCTCGCCGGGGCCAAGTCACTCCTTCAATGCGGCCAGGGTAACCAAATTGGCTGAGGAACCAGTGTTGACAAAGACGCTGTACTTGATTCCGAGCCATTGCGACCATTCCTGTTCAAAGGCACGCACCTGGCTGGACTGCGTCAGAATGGGGTCGCCGTCGCCCAGAAAGCGAATGACCGCATCGAGGTCCTCGCGCGGGATATTATTGCGCATCAGCGGCCAATCGCCGACTTCAGCCGGCGCAACCGCTCCGCCGCGTTGCTCATTTTTCGTTGTAGTAGTCGCCATATTCAACCACGATTGTGCTCTTGCCGTCCTCCCGTTCGAGCGCCTTTTTGTAGGCGGGAAAGACGTCCTCAGGCTCTTCAAGCCGAATGACTTCGATATTGCGGCATATCAGGCGGAATGCCTCGGTAAAATCGCCTACGTGCTGGTACTGGGGGTGCAAAGGGCGCTCCGAGCCGATCCCAGTGCGGATAATGACTTTGGGCCGGTAACCATTATTGGACATCAGCGGAAGCTTATCGAGATGGTTGACCACCTGGTTTGCCGCCAGCAGCAGAAAGTTCCAGCGCGGGAAGATGCTGACCGGGACCTGGCCTGAGAGAGCCAGGCCGGTGGACATCCCCATTTGCAATTCCTCGGTGACCGGCAGTTCCAGCAACTTGTCCCTCGGCACCTTTTTGAGCGTGTTGGTCATGGCCGTGCCGGGACAGGCCACCGCCTGGCCCAGAAACATGACCCGCGAATCCTGGGCGAGCATTTCCATCGCCCGGCAGAGCTCATCGAAGTACTTCATGTTAAAACTGGACTCGAACGCCCGCGCCGGCGTGCGGGTACTTGGTTTGATACTTGTAATAGGTCACCATGGAGTGCGGAGTGCTTTCGTAAGTCAGCCGGGGTTGATTCCAGGCCTCGCGTGTGTCGGTGCATACCGATTTGCCGTTGTCCTCGACGATGAACCGGATCGGCAGGCCGTAGTTCGAAGAATACTTGATCGCCTCGTGAACGATCCCGGTTTCGGAGGTCATTTCGCCCATAAAGCAATGAACCCGCCCCGGCTCGCCCCGGCGCTTTATACCCTGCGCGATGCCCACCGCAATCGGCACGATCCCTCCCACAATCGCCGAAGAGACGACGCGGTATTCGGGGAAGCAGAGCGATATGGAGCGCCCCGCAAGGATCTCTTCACGCACCTGCTCGGGCGGAACTCCTTTGAGCAGGCATTGGTAATGGCTGCGCCAGGAGCAGCAGACCCAGTCCTCCGGGCGGACATCTTTGAAAATGTCGAGCATTTGGGCCTCATTGCCCGAATAGAGATGAACCGGCGCCCGAATCTTGGCCGCATTGAACAAATCGGCTATCTCTTTCTCGAAGTTGATCAGATCGTCACAAGTCATTCTCGCTTCGGTTCTCACACTTTGTTTGGAGCTAAACCCCGGCTTGGCGCACGGCCATCGACCTCCAGCGTTGCCGCCTCATCCAGGCCCTGGCAGGCCGCCTGCGCCCGGAGTTGATCCAACTCCGCATAATCCTGGTCCGGCGCATAGAAAATGATCTGGGTTCCGCCTGTATCCAGGTGAAAGGGGACCCAAATCAGATCTTTCATTGCTGCTTTGACCCGCTCCTGCGATTGAGGTGGCACGTAGAAGAGCATGAAGCCCCCTCCGCCGGCGCCAAGCAGTTTTCCGCCGCGGGCACCCGCTCGCCGCGCCGCCTCATAAATCTGATCTACAGCGGAACTGGATACTGCGCCGCTTAGGCTGCGCTTAAGCAGCCAGCTCTCGTGCAGCAAATCGCCAAACCCATCCAGGGAACCATTCTCAGTCAATATCTGAATGGCCTCATCAACCATCTGCCGGATACGGGTCAACTGGGCGCGCCGGGAGCCGATATCCGCAACATAGGTTGAGGCGACCTCCGAGGCGGTGCGGCGCAGGCCGGTGTAAAAGAGCATCAAAGAACCGGTCAATTCGTCGAGGCGGCCTTTGGGGAGGATGAGGGGCGAAATCCGGAAGCTGTCGTCAGGAAGGAATTCGATGAAATTAAACCCGCCGAAGGAGGCCAGGATTTGGTCTTGGGCCCCCACCGTCTCGCCCAGGAGCTTTTGCTCGACGTAGATGGCCTCCGTCGCCAAGGTTTCCTTCGAAATCCAGCGACCGAGAAGGGCGTTCATGGCGTGCAGGAAGCCCACCGTAAAGGCGGAACTGGACCCCATTCCACTGCGAGCAGGCAGGTCGCCATCGTGGTGAACCTCCAATCCCCGCTGGACCGCCATTTTCTCCAGGACCGCGCGCACGACCGGATGCCGCACTTCGGCCGCAGTCTGACAAATCTCGATTTTGGAATAGACCACGCGCAGGCGATGCTCGAAGAACGGCGGCAGATAGCGGCAGGTGATGTAGCAGTACTTGTCTATGGCAGTGCCGAGCACCGCCCCCCCGTTCTCACGATACCATGCCGGGTAATCCGTACCTCCGCCAAAAAAAGAAACTCGAAAGGGGGTGCGGCTAATTACCATGCGCCCTCGCAATCTGCAGTCGGTGGCGCCGGGCAGCGGCCCCCCGGACCGGACTCCAACCCTGGTTCGCAGCCAATCCTCGGCGTGCTGGGAATCTGAGACTTGAGCCTTGAGGTCTCCGATCCCAGGAATGCCGCGATTCTTTTGAACCGTCGTGCAAACGGCCTTGTCCCTAGGGGGCGAAAGGCCATTTCACTGGAGGTATCAACAACATTTCTCATGCCAAACGTCCGCGAATCTACGGGCGGTCTTACCCCCGCGTCAAGCGCGACTGGGGCCTTCATCAGAGATCCGCGACATCGTGTCCTTCCTTCTTGCAAAGCGAAGCCCGTTCTTTCAAAGTGGCCGCATGCAATCGCACGAGATCCTGCGGGAAGTCTTTCAGCAGTGCAGTCCCAAGCAGGTGGCTGCCGAGATGGGCCTCTCCCTTTCGATGATCTATAAGTGGGCCGAGCCGCCTGACCCGCAGGCCGGCAGCGGCAGCACCAACCCGCTGGACCGCGTCGAGGCGCTCCTGCAATGCACCAAGGACAAGCGACTCGTGCAGTGGATATGCGAGCGGGCGGGGGGTTTCTTCATCCTGAATCCCAAGATGAACCACCCGCACCCGTCCTATCTCATCCCGGCCACCAATGAGATCGTGCAGGAGTTCGCGGATTTGCTGGCGGTGATTGCCAGCGCCGCGGCGGACAACCAGATCACGGAAAAAGAGGCCGAACAAATCCGCCGTCGATGGGAGGAACTCAAATCGGTCACCGAGACTTTCGTTGCCTGTTCGGAGCTGGGCAACTTTCGCGTCCTTAAAGAGAATCCCCCCGGCGTGAGCCGGGGAGCAACCCGTTCGGCATAGACCCAGGAAGGAGCAAGGGTGAATGGCCAATGCTCCCTGAGAGGGCCGAAGGTTCAGGACCCCTGGCCATCCTTGATCTCGACCAGCCAGATATTGCGGTACCGCACCGGGTTGCCGTGGTCCTGGAGTTGTAAGGGGCCTGTGGCGGCATTCTTCGGTTTCTTGCCGGGTTCGTAGATGGCGGTCGCGCCCAAAATCGGGCTGTTGTCCTGCACCGTGATGCCGTTGAGCTTCACTGTGACGTGAGCCTTCTCGCTGACCGTGCCGTCCGAGTTCATGTGTGGGGCGTGGAAGGTGATGTCGTAGGTCTGCCAGTGCTCGGGAGGCAGGTTGGCATTAACCAGCGGACGCCTCTGGTTATAGATCGCGCCGCAGTCGCCCATGGACGGCACCAAACCAAAGGAATCGAGCACCTGGATCTCATACATGCCGTTGAGAAACACGCCGCTGTTGGCCCGCTCCTGGCCGAAACGGTCCTCCCTCAGCGGCAACCAGAACTCCAGGTGCAACCGGATGTCGCCGAACCTTTGCTTGGTGGTGATCGAACCTTTTCCAGGCACACATTGCAGGCTGCCATCGTGCAGGGGCTTCCACGGACCGCCGTCCCAGGCGGAGGTATCGGGCGGCGTGCCGGGTGTAAAGGGCAGCAGCACCACAGCGCCGTCCGGCGGCGGGGCGCCTTCAGTGGGCGAGGTGCGTGTTGTTTTCCTTAAGGTCAGGCCGACTCCGTAGTAACCGGGGTCCGCTTCCAAACGGTCGCCGGAAATCGTGCCATGCCACATGTCCGCATTGGCCCGTCCGAAGAGGTGGACCTGTCTGCCTTGCCGGACGCCATAAATTACGAATTGCGCGGTTGGCTGCCCAGACACGAGCGGCTGAGCCTGGATCACCACGCGGTAATAGCCTGGCCCTTCGGCGATAACGTCGGCCGTCGCCCGGGTCGTATGCGACCGGTCGGCCTGGTAGGTGCCCTCATATTCGCCCATGAAACGCTCCTGGGCGCGGGCCGGTTCAAGCAGTGCCGTCAAACCAACGGCAATAAATACGCACTTCAGCAAATGTGACGTCATCATAGATATTTCTCTGTCTTAATGTTCTCGGAAGATGCACACTATGCCTGTTGGCCCTCTGGGCGCAAGAAAGGACGCGAGGAAATGTTGTACTTTTATGACAAGCCGCTTCAGCGACGCTGGCAGAATTTGGAGGATGAATGCAAAGGGCGGCTGACCGGGCAGCAGATCGTGCCGGGGAATCCAGGCACGATCCTGAAGGATGTCGATACCATGCTGGAGTTCGTCGGCCCAAAGGGGGTGGTGAGCAAAAGCCGCAACGGCAGTTTGCCCTCGGAATGCCTGTCAGACCTGAACGCCAGGACGGGCCATCCCATCGAGCTTGCCCTCAACCGTCCCTTGCTGCGCGATTATCCCAATCTGGCAGGGATCTTTGTTTTGCTTCGGGTCATGCGGCTGGTGCGGATGCAGGGCACCCGATTGGTGGTCTGTCCCGCAGCCCTGGAGATGTGGCGAGGTTTGAATCCGACGGAGCGGTATTTTGCGTTGCTGGAGGCGCTGCTGTTCGAAGCGCAATCGGCGGTGCTCGGTGGCGAGGCGAAGCGGCGGCAACCGGAGCAGGCCTACCAAGGGGTGTTAGGCTTTCTGAGCGAACTGACCACTCGATGGCATGATTATCAAGATCGCGCCTTCTTTCACGTTCACAGCAGTTGGAATGAGGTCTTACCCTGGCACCTCTTCCTCCTGCAGCAACTGGGCCTCATCGAACTCCGGCGCAAAACCGAGCAGGAACGCCAGCCGTGGGAGGGGCGTGGCTGGTTAGTGGGCGGCGCCAAACTGACGCCTTGGGGCGCCGCCGTCACATGGGGATTGCTTGAGTTTATGAACGCCCAGGCGGAGGAAGCTCGTAACGCTGGCTCAAGAGGGCAACAACCCGGACAACCCGAGCTTGCATTGAGCGAGGCGGAGGCGCCGAGCGCCCCGAATTCGGGCCACACTTCGGAAACCGTCGGGGGTTTCGAGCCGCAGCGGGACGAGGCGGAATCCGGCCAGGAGGAAGAGGAGTGCGAGTCGGAGACGTGGTTTGGAGTTCTGCAACCACCTTTCCAACCTTACTTCCCAGAATGGGAAAGGATTTACGAGCCGCCGATGGATGAGGCCCGAACCGGCGTTCATGTCTTCAAGATATCTATTGGGGGGTGGCGTGGGAACAGCCAGGTCTGGCGCCGCCTGGCGGTGCCGGCTGACACCTTCTTGGACGAGTTGGCGGGTGCCATCCTGGACGCCTTCAAGTTCGATCGCGATCACCTTTACGACTTCCGCTACCGCGACCAGCAGGGCAGGACCCGCTGGTATAATCATCCCGAATCCAGCGAAGGCCCCTTCACCACAGAGATGACCGTTGGAGGCAGCGGCCTTGCCATCAAAGATGCAATGGTCTTCACATTCGATTATGGAGACAATTGGCAATTCAAGGTCCGTCTGGAAAAGGTCGAAGAGAGGCCCCATTCGGTCAAGCGGTCGAAGGTCATCGCCTCAGCCGGCAAGGCCCCCGAGCAGTACCCAAACGCGGACTCAGACTGGTGAACCCAAACATCATGTTCTCATGAAGCCATCCCTTCTCCTTCGCCGCCCTGAGTTCAAAGGCATTTGCGTGTCCGTCTGCCTGCTCCTGGCAAGAGTCTCTCTATTTGGCCAGGTGAGCTTTGGGGCTTATTACACGAAACTGCACACTGGCCAGCCCTGGGAAGCCTATTCCCGCACTGGGCCGTATGCGGACATTGTCGTGCGGCTTTCCAAGGCGGGGGGCGAACTGGTCTTCTGGCGCGGCAACAGTTTTTTGCCGTACTGGAAGACAAGAGAGGGACAATGGAATTTTGCGGAGATTATCCCGCGACGTGGCGACGGGGCCGAACCGATGCCGGACAGGGCGAACGTGTATTCCCATGCGGAAATCATCCAGAGCACGCCTTCCCTGGCAGTCATCCACTGGAGATACCTGGCTAGTTTTACGCCCGGCAACCCGAATGGAGGCCTGAGTCCGACTAACTTTGTCGATGAGGTCTTTACCATCAGGCCGGATGGCCGGGTCAAGCGTGTCGTCAGAAAGGGCACTGAAAAGATAGACGATTGGAATGATCCATTGAACCGAACCACCCAGGTGCTGCAATTGAGTCCAACCGGGATCTCCCAAATCAGCCGGACAAACCCGCGACACTCTGTAACGGAGAACAGGATACAAGGGAACCCGCTGAAAGGGCCGGTGATCGTGGCTCCCTGTTTGTGGTTCAGGTTCGACGAGGGTCTTGGGGAGAGCACGCGGGAGGCGATTACAGAGGCGAGCTTGGCCGTTCCGGGGCCCAAGGTGCTCTGGAAGAAGGGGGTTTCCGGCACGGCCCTCGAGTTCGATGGTTACAACAGCGTGGTCGCTTTGCCGGCGGCCAAGGCGC
>JBJKSV010000947.1:0-7014 GCA_046703605.1 Limisphaerales bacterium | reverse complement strand
CATGAAGAGGCTTGCAGCCTCGGGAGCACGGTCAACGCGGCGGGCTGGGAGGTGTTGACCGGGTTCAGTTTCGCCTTTGCGAGACTCTCGGCCACACTGTTGGGCGATCCTGAGAAGGTCAATGCGTCCACACTGCGAACGATCACCCAGGCGATTGACTTGCTGGTCCACTTCTCCAATTCGAGCGCTCGCTGCCGCAAGCTCCAGGTGGCGCCTCTGGGCGTCCTCCTGCTGGATGACGACCCGGTGTGCCGCGAGGTCCTGCTAAAGGCGCTGAGCAGCGCGGACCTGAAACTCACGGCCTTTGGCAAAGCGCAGGAGGCGCTGGATTGCCTCACGACGCAGACCTTTGATGTCATCTTCACGGACGTCATGATGCCCAAGATGGACGGGTTTGCATTCACCAGAGCGGTGCGCAGACTTCCCAGCCATCGTGCCACCCCCATCGTCTTCGTCACGGTACTCTCTGATTTCGAGACGCGCTCCAAATCGATTCTCAGCGGTGGTGACGATCTCCTCGCCAAGCCGGTTGTCGCGGCGGAGATCGCAGTCAAGGCATTCACGTTGGCCCTCAGGCGGCGGATTGCAGCGCAAGACATTCAGCGACCGTCGCCTGCACCGACGACCGGCGTTCCGTAGCACTCCAGGCCCGCCGAGCCGGCCTATGCCGTCCAGGGGCGCCTGATATGGCCCCCTCACCGGCGCCAGGATCACTGCCTACCTGACGATCACGTGATCGATACCCATCAGGTAGCCTTTCGATGCGCTGTTGTGCCCAACCGCCTGGAAGCGCAGGATGTGCCGCCCGGCGCTTAGAGCCGGCTTGCCCAGCGTGAGTGGATCGCGGGGAACGACGGTTGGGGAGTAGGTATCGACTCGCGGGCCGAAGGCCTTGCCATCCAGGAACGCCTGGATCTCGGCATAATCCCAGGATTTGGTGTACTTCACGACAAATTCATAAGAACGGGTCTCCGGCACGTTAATCGCGATATCGACCCACGCGTTTCGGCTGCTTGGCTCGACCCAGAATTGGTGCCCGCCGGAATACGACGGCCCCAAGTCCTGGGCGCGATAGTCGCAGCCATGCGTCCTGACGACTTCGGCCCAGACCCCATCGGCGGTTCCCGGCCCCAACAGGGCGGGCTCCCATCGGAAATAATCCAGCTTCGCGTTCGCTCCCTCTGAAGCCGCGTTTCTCCCTACAACCCGGATTTCGACCTTGGACGCCCCGGAAGGGATGGCCCCTAGAGGCAGAATCGACGGCCCAAGCTCGGTGGTGGCTGAATACAAGTCGAACTTCGGCCCTATCGGCTTATCGTCCACAAAGCCCTGGATAATTCCTGATTCCGGGCCGAGCATCGGCCGCACGCCCAGGACGTAAGGCAGGGCTGGACGTTTGGTTAGGTCCATGACAAAGCCCTGTCCCGAATGCTCGCTGCGAAACTCTAATACCCGCCCCCCGCTAACTCCATCGATCGGTTGGCTGGGCTGCGGCGGTGCCGCTCCGTCGGTGGCCCCCAAAATCGGCACCTCCTCCGCCTCAATGGCGCCGGGAAAATGGGCCGCGGCCCTGAGTTGAATGCAATCGAAGATGGCATCGCCGGCATTGGCAGCCACGAGTGCCACCCTGTGAGGCCCTTTGCCAAGATAGACATTCCCAAGCTGCAAGACTCCCGCGTGCGGCTTTGACGTGATGGCAAGAGCACCGCGCGGCGTCACCAGCGAGAGTTCGGCAATCCCCGCTCCCGGAGCGGTGTAAATGCGCGGTTGATAGACGCCGTCGGCGTCCACCTTCAAGTTAAACTCGGCCAACTTCTGGCCGGCGGTCACCGGGCCGAAATCGACGGCGCGTTCGCGGTCAAATTCGTAAGGGCGTTTGGCGTCGGTGATGATCTTCGCCCTGCCTTCTCGGAGGGCATCGGCCAGGAGGGCCTCGGCTTGCTGGGCGAACGTGATGCCCAGGCCGTAGGTGCGGATGTTGTTTGCGTTGATGCCGGTGAAGACGTGAGGATTATATTCCATCCGGCCGGGCCTGGCGTCGGGACCGTCCCCACCGATGTACGTGGCCCCGCGCAGTTGGTCAAACGGCGGCGTCAACTCGGACTGATACCAAAACGCCGTCGAACTGTATTCGTATTGGCCGCGGGGGCCCTGGCCATTTGGGCCATATTTCTCAATGGTCATTCTCATCCGCTTGGTAAAGGGGATGAAATCCATGAAATGCCAGCGGTAGTTGCAGGTGCGGTGGCCTTTAAAGATGGAGGCGCCGTAGCTCGGCCCGGATAGGTAGCGAATGCCCCAGGCATCGCCGAAATAATCCTCGGAGCCGGTGCCAATGTGGGGCGGGAATTGGTCATCATCGACCCAGACCTTGTCGTCGCCCTCACCCCACCAACCCGCAAGGGGATGGTCGATGGGCATGCAAACGCCCACAAACTGCCCGTGCCCAGCGGTTTCGAGGAATGGGTAATCGAAGGTCAGGGAGTCCGGCTCATGGCGCCATCGCGCGTAGAAGTAGGTGGTGTCCTTGGGGAGGCTCGTGACCGGCGCCCACTCAATTTCGTACTCAACAGTAGCCGGTTCTTCCAGGTAGCTCCTAATCGAGAGGTCCGCCGATTTACGAAACGGCATCGGATAATACTGGTAGGCCAAACCATTGTGGCACCCGGCGGGCACCGACCCATACTCCGCCGTCTCCCAGTCAAATCCAAAGAACGGCCCCAATGGGGTCAGGATCTGCGGCCACCGCGCGCCATCCCATGCCCCGCGCAGCACCAGCTTCCGCCACGCGTAACGCTGCTTGGACTGAACGCGGGCACGAATCGCCCGAACAAAGCCTTGGGCATGCAGGTCGCATAATGTGACCGTTTGACCCGGCTCGACCGTGATCGTCCCAGACACACTCGTCTGGCCCGGCAGACGCGGTTTCGGGTCCATGCCCGGATGCGACCACACTTCCGCCGCCGCATTCAGGGCTTGCTGCTCTTGATCGGTCAAGGGCAAATGAAAGCTCGGCACGGGCCGGTCCTTCGGATAGAGGACATAACTGAACTGGTAATATTGGCCGTAGGCCCTGTCCGCCGTGATCTTGATGTGCTTCGAGAAGGGAATCGGCAGGTAGCAGTCGGAGGCGGATTGCGGGCCGTCACGGCGCCACACCAGCGGCTTGATAAACGGCGGGAGTTGACCATCGAACAGGTCAGGAAAGTCCCATTCATACGACGGGGTTTTGGCGCCGTCCAGGTAGATGCGTATCTTGCCCATCGGGTTGGCAGACCAAGTTCGATAGATCACCCCGGGGCCGTCGATGTCCACCATCACTGCTTCGCCATCCGGCTCGACGCGCAAGTATTGGCCGGCATCGCCGTTGGCGCCCCAGCGCGTCCGGGAGTTCCTGTCCCAGCTTGAGAACAACCCTGCCTTGCAACCGGTTTGCAGGTGTGTGAGCCGGTCCAAATCGGTCAATTGGTGGAGGATATCGACGTAAGTCATGGGCCGCTGCGCCTGGGCCGGGGCTGCCAGCGAGTTCTGCCCGCCGCAGATCGCCACGCTGCAGACCAATCCCGCGGCCAGTTTGAGAGTCTGGAGGCCAGCCGAGAATGAGGAAAACGCAGGCTTTCGGGTGAGACAATTGGCGGGATTTGATGGTGAAGCAATCATGGCCGGTATGTTTATGGTTTTCCCCGGCCTGGGCAAGGGCAGAAAGGCAGCAGAGGCCTCATGGCCAGTTCCCCGCGTAAAGGGTGACCCCATCGACATCGATGGGAAGAGGAGGAAGCGGGGTTCTCTGTCAGCGGATTTTAGGAATCAAGCTTTGGGTGGGACGGAGGGGAACTGCTGTTTTTGGGCCGCCTTGAGCTGACGGGCGCACCTGCGGACTAGCGCCCGGAGATGCCCTTCGTCAATGCCGGGTGGAAGCTTTTGCAGTGCGTCCCGCAGCAGGCGACGGTAGGAGGCGCGCGCCTTTTGGGCCTCGGAGGCCCGGCATTCCTCAAGGCGCCAAAACGCCTCGATGAGCCGCTCCAGCTCGGCGGTCATTTGGAGAGGAGCTTGGGCGTGAGCGGATCGTCCGGGAAATACTGCTGGAGCAGGGCGTGGGCCTTGGCGTCGCTCATGGGGTTCGGGTCGTGGAACTGGAGGTACATCTCCTGTAGGATGAACCTGCCTGCCTCGACCTGCTCAGCCAGGTCCGGCCTGGGGAAGTCGGGGCGGGAGGTGGCCAGGCCCAGGACCTGGCCCTGGAAGATGAGAACGTCCAGAGCGCGCTTGTCCTCCATGAGGAGGAGAGCAGAGGGTTCCTCGCCGGAGTGCAAGTGACGCTTCCGCCACTCGTTGAGGGCGTTCTTGCAGTCGAACCATTCGGCGATCTCCCGCTCCAGGGCGGAGACTACTCCCGACATCAGCCGCCGGAGTTGGTGTTCCAGGTTAGGGGCTTCCAAGGCAACAGCGTCCATGCCTTAAAGCTGCCAGAGAGCGGGCGCACTTTCAAGCCAATATGCCCCTGCAGTGAGAGGGTGTCGCCGCCGACCTGGAACGCCAGGTGGATTGGGATGGTGTAGCCGTCGCGAGACACCGCTATGGGAGACGGAATCGGATCTCGCAACGCCCGTGAGGAAGTCAGAGCGCATGCATATCAATGATGCGGTTTTGCTCGTCGAGCACGATGATGCGAGGCTTCCAGGTCCGAGCCTCAGCCACGTCGAGTTCGGTAAAACTCATGATAATGAGACGGTCACCGGGTTTGCCAAGGTGGGCTGCCGCTCCGTTGAGGATAATCTGGCCGCTTTCACCCGGCATGGCATAGGTTTCAAAGCGGGCTGCATTGGAGAGATTGCTGCAAAGGATTCGCTCAAAGGCGAACAGGCCCACCTTCTCCATCAAGTCGGCGCCAATACTCAGGCTGCCTTGATACTCAGGGTTGCCGCCGGTGATCCGGGCGCGATGGATTTTGGATTTTAGTATATGAACCACCATAATCTCTGGGCCACTCTCTTAGGCGGCCCGACTCAACCACAAATATAGGATGGCGCTTGGACAAGGCAAGGTGCCATTGGCCGAGGGTTGCCCGACGCGCCTGCTCACAGGGGGCGGACGCGTATGTTGCGAAAATCGAACGACTTGCCTTCAGCCTCGATGCCGATGTAGCCCGGCTCTGCATCCAGCTTGTTGAACTCCCAAGCCCGCTCCCCGTTCACGTCGAGCGTGATCTTCCTGCCGCGGACCTCGATGCGAAACCTGACCCACCTGTGGAGCGGCATCGGAGGCGTCTCGGCCGGAACGACCGTGTCGCGACCTTTGACGAGGCCCCCCAGGGCCGACCTCTGGAGATTTACCTGCCAGCCGTCCTTGGGCCATGGCTTGCCCTCCAGGCCGGCGCGGACGAAAAACCCGCTGTCATACCCTGGTTGAAGGGCGCGCCACTCCGCTTCAAGGACAAAGTCTCGGTAGATCTTCTCAGTTCTCAGCCAGCCGCTGCCTCCGACAAGCCGCAGGCATCCGTTTGTAACCGCGAACCTGGCGTTGTGCATCGTAACCCAGCCGCTCAAGTCCTTGCCGTTGAAAAGCGTCTGCCAGCCTGCCTGCTCCGAGGCGTCGCCGCCCCTCGCGCTTTGAAGGCCCAGACTCAGAACCAGAACCGGTACGAAAGACCAAATCGATTTCATGATAGCGGAATTGTTGCCTGAAGAGGCCGTGTGGCGTCAAGCCTTCACGGGAGTCTCAGTCGGCCTGGTTTCATCGGGGTGGGTTTTAGTGATCATCGGATTGGTTGTTCTCACTGGTCGGAGAGCAATTCCACTTGTCATCTTGTTCCGCGGGCCTGGGCGCGGACGTGTCGGTGCGGTGCTCCGTGTCGTACGTGGCGCGATCCACCAATCGCCAATACACGGCATAACGCGGCGCCCGAAGCCACAAGAACCAACGGCAGCCGCTACGAGGTGGACGTGCCGCCGGACCAATCGCAGCGCTATTTCCGGTTGCGAAGGCGTTAACAACGCGGCGTAAGTCCGACAGCAGCTTTCAGCCCGACATTGGCAGTTCGGTTGCCCCCAAAACGCGAAGGACAGTCTCGGCAATAATCGTTTCTTCGTCGGTAGGGATGACGCGCGCAGTGACGCGGCTGGCATCGGGTGAAATTACAGGCGCGCTGGCGGCGTTTCTATCCCCATCAATCTCGATTCCGATGAAGCCCAGACCCTCGCAAATCCGGGCGCGGACCTCCGGCGCGTTTTCGCCAATCCCGCCCGCGAAAACCAATGTGTCCAGCCCTCCCAAGGCGCCGGCCAGGGCGCAGGTCCATTTCTTGGCCTGGTAACAGAACAGGGCAACGGCCTCGGCGGCGCGCACATCCTGAGCCTGGCGAGAGAGCAACTCGCGCATATCCGAGCTGGTTTCCGAAACGCCGAGCAGTCCGGATTCGTGATTAATCATTTCGTGATACTGCCTTGCGTTCACGTTCTCCATCCGCGCCAGATACCACGCGATGCCGGGGTCCAATTCTCCGGAGCGGGTGCTCATGGGCAGGCCCGCCGTCGGCGTGAAACTCATGCTCGTGTCAATGCTCCGGCCGTCCCGCACCGCCGTGATGCTTGCCCCGTTGCCCAAGTGCGCCAGGATCACCCGGCCTTGCGCCGCTTCCGGCCCCGCCACGCGCGCCAACTCGCGCATCAGGTATTCACAGGAGAGGCCGTGAAAGCCGTAGCGCTGAACGCCCTTGGCGTCATAACGCCTGGGGATCGGCAACAGCCGCGCCACCCGCGGCATGTCGTGGTGGAAGGCGGTGTCGAAACAGGCGATTTGCGGCAGGCGAGGGAAGCGTTCATGAAAGGCCTCGGTTAGAAGGATTTCCTCCGGCAAATGCTCCGGATCGAAGGGGCTAAGCACGCGCAGTTCGGCAACCATCTCAGGCGTGATGCGTTGCGGCTCCCAGTATTTCGGCCCGCCATGAACCACCCGATGCCCCACCGCCGCCAGGGCGCCGCCGTGAATCCGGCCCTCGAGCCAGTCCATGAGGAT
>JBJKSV010000946.1:0-7846 GCA_046703605.1 Limisphaerales bacterium | reverse complement strand
AGCACGGCGCGTATTTGGCGGTACTTGGCCTTGCCGTCGCCGCGAACGATGATGTTCAGGTCCGGATCATCCATGCGCAAGCCTACCAGAGCTTGGAGCAGGATCTGCGGGCCGGCCACGCGTTCCTTGTTCAGGAACATTGCCCCGTCCGCCTGAACACTGATGTAATTGGCCTTATGCGGCGGGTCTTTGAGCCGTTTGGCAGCCGTTGGGAGTTTCAAATCCAGGTCGTTCACGGGCGGCGCGGTGGTGATGATGAAAATCACCAGCAGCACAAACGCCAGGTCCAGCAGCGGAGTGATGTTCAGCTCCGTCAGCGAGTGATGCGCCGAGCGTGAGCACTTTTTCATGGCTCCACGAATGCCGGTTCCGGAGATCGCTTCAGCGCCTCGACAACCTGCCCCACGAGAGATTCGTTGGCGTCGCGCAGTTCTTCGGAGATCGGCCGATGCGCAACATACACGTGCTCGATCTGATTGGCATAGCGGCTGGCATAGCCGTCGAGCTCCTGCGTGATGTGCCGGATGGTCGTGACCATGAGGTTGTAGGCGAACATCGCGGGGATGGCCACCAGCAAGCCCGTGACGGTCGCGACCAGGGCGGCGGCCACGCCCGGCGCCATCGCGGTGAGGCTAGCGGCGTGGCTCTCGGCGATGCCGGCGAAGGTGGACATGACCCCCCAAACCGTTCCGAGCAGACCGATGAATGGTCCGCCCGCCACCGCCGTCGAGAGCACAATCATCCCTTTCTCTAACGCCATGGCCTGGTCGCCGGCCGTCTCTTCCAAGACCACCTTGATGGCCTCGAAGGATGCCGGGGTGATTTTGATCGGCGCCGACCGCGGAACCACCTCTACATTCCGATGCGCATTGGCTCGCCAGAAGCCGGCCGGAGAATTCATTTCGACCGGATTGTGCTGCAATTGATAGGCCAACTCCTCCGCGCCGCGAATGTAAAGCGAATAGGCCGGCGCCCCTTGAAATTCCTCGCCCTTGCGCTGGATGTCCTATGGGTCGCGGGTTGAACTGTAAGCGGCCATAAACTTTCGCGTCGCCTTGCGGGCGATGAGGATTTGTCTAAGCTTGGTGAGGATGACCGTCCAACTGAACAAGGAAAGGACGAGCAGAACGATGACCGTGATTTTGCCTTCGGTCGTGGCATTCTCGATGGCATAAGCCGCCGCGTTGGAGGCGAACATTGGATGAATGAATGCGGCAATCATAAAGCTCTTATGGGTTGGTTCCTTGGCCAGGTCTCAAGCATTTCAAAAGCGGAGTGAAAGGTCCAATTGCACCAGGCTGAAGTCCTGGATCGGGTTCATCTGCGGGATGTCCTGGTTGCTTCCGCCTGTGCCCAGTTTATCGTTGATACGGGTGGCGTAGGCATAGCGGATAGACCCGATGAAATTGGGCGTCAGAGCGTAAGTAAGCTGAACGTTGATGCCCTCCAGGTTTTCGCGCCCTTCAAAAACGTCCGAGTCGATGATGTTGGGGTCTAGCGAATACTGTTCGGTGTGCTGCCAATAGGTCTTGAACTCCCAGGGATGGCGAACTCGTCCCAACCACCCCTGCTTACTGCCCACTGCGAACCCGATCTGGTAGGCCTTGTCTTCGTTCTTCTGGGGGGCAAATGGCCGAATGGTCGGCGGAGTTGGTTGATTGGCCAGCCAGTAGGCATAACCGGCGGCCGCAACTTTGGCCCGTTCGTTTCCTTCGAGATTATAGGCCGCATCGCCAAAGAAGCGGGCATCGAGCTTCCAGAGCTTGAAATCGACCTCGAAGGGGACTTCCACCACCAAGAGGTTGTTCAGGCCGACTTGGTTCAACGGGTAGTCCATGCTTCCGAAACCGGGCAGCGTGCCGGCTATTCCATAACCTGCGTACCCTCCTGCGGTGCCGGTGCCGGGGCCAAGATACGCCCCCTCGCCGATGTAAGGATCGCCAAAGAATGGAGAGGTGACGTTTGGCGAATCGATCGAGCTTCGCCGCAGCCCAACATATTTGTAAAGCGTCGGCGCCACTTTCACGACAGTGTTGGTCGTAATATGGTAGTTTATGCCTCCCTGCCAGGCCAGCATCACCACAGGTTGGCCATTCTCGCCGGTCAGCCCGTTGAAACCCAAGCCGCCCGAGGCCGAATAAGGGTTGAGGTCCTCGTAAAGGAATTGTCCAAAGGTGGCGAACAACTCCGCCGAACCGGCCTTATATCTAAGATGTTCGGCGGCCCCTTCCGGATTGATGTCCGGGTCCCAAACCAAGGGCGTTGTGTAGAGCGGGTTGGGCATCTTGCCGAGCGTCAGGTCGAGCCAGTCTCCCTCATGCCAGCCGAGGTAGGCCTGTCCCACGGCGATGTCGGCCTTGGACTTGCCAAACGGACCGTTGTAGGGGGTTCCGCTGGAGGAAGTGCCGAACGTCACCCAGGGAGAACGCGGGTTCGAAGAAGTATCCAACCGCAGGCCGTAATAGAAGTCGTCGAAGAGCGAGCCGCGCACTCCCACCCTGATCGCATAACGAAACCGCTGAAGGTCAATATTTCCCCCCACCGGGTCCTGCACCCCGCGATATTCATATCGCAGCCTTACATCGCCAAACAATTCGATGTTCTTGATCGCCTCGCTGATGCCCCATTTCGGCTTGGGAAGCGGTGGCATCTGGCTCACTTCGTTGGTCCGAATAGAGGCGATTTCCGCCCTGGCCTTCGCGGCTTCTCTTTCCGTGATGAATCCCTTCTGAAGAAATAGGTTGATGATCGGATCTGATGGATCCTCGCACAAGCCGCCGACCACCGAGCCAAGTAAAACGATAGCGCTCACCAGCACGGCGCCCAGCCCCGCTAAACCGGGATTGCGCCGTGTTGAAACCGGATTGCCTTGCGAATGAATGGGAACTGAACTTTCCATCGGTGTACCAATATGAAGAACGGAAGCGACAGCTCGGTGACGCGCGTGTTACGTTCTCGTGACGATGGAAGAAGGGAGCACCAGGCAGACCATCAGCGTGAATGGCGGCTGGTAAGATAGCCTTCCGAAGATGCCGCGCAGCGAAGGCTCCCAATTTGACTCCGAGTGGAAACCTGAAGGCTTGCCCCGTGGGCAATATGGAGGCGTGACTGCTCTCTGTATGGCGAGGAGGTTACAGAACGATGGCGCTCTGGGGCCGAAGAAGGCGGATAGGTAACGTCTTTGCGACGGAAGGCTGAAAACCTGCGGCCTCCTGTCAGGCTGAAAACGCAAGCCACACATCGCGAAGAACTTACACCTGCAGGTCACGCCGTCCTAAAACAGAATCCCAGTGTCCTCAAGCATGGAGTCCGAGCGCTCTTCCTATGCCTATGGTGTGCCCCGCAATTCAGACATCAAATCTGGCCGGTATTAACAAAGAAAGAACTATGAACCAAAAGAGAAAACTCACCAAAACCTACATTGCCACGGCCGCCGCGCTTGCCTTTCTGGGAATCGCTTCGCAGGCCAGCGCGGACAATGTCGTCTATCTGACCGGATCGACGGCGTTCCGTTCCACCGTGTACACCGCCCTGAACACCCCGGGAACGGTATTTGATGCGGGTGGCACGATCACGCGGGCGACTCGAGGCAATTCCAACCCCGGCAGCGCGAACTACATGTTGTTTCACGGCAACATCAATGGCACCCCCACCTACATCGACTGCGCCTGGAGCGGCTCCGAGGCCGGCATTGCCTCGGCGTCCGACGTGACCATCGACAACGGCGGCGTCCCGCTTGCTGGCTCACCCGAAACGTGGCTCAAAGCCGACGGCTCGGTCGCGATGACCGATTCATCCGGCAACCCGGCCACCGCCGAATTGGAAGCCTCCAGCCACGGCTCAGACCTGGCTCAGGCGGACACCTCGCAGGCGGTTTCCCTGACGCCGCGCGTGGCCAATACCCAAACGGACCTCAAGGATTACGGCGTCGAGGGCATCGTCACTTTCGTTTGGGTCAAGAACATCAACACCAGCCCTTCCACAGAATGGAGCGCGCTCAAAAACGTCAGCACCGCGCAGATTAATGACTTCATCAGCGCCGGCTTTGAGCAGACCGCCTTCTTCACCGGCTTCGCTACCCAAACCAACAACGACATTTACCTGGTCGGCCGCAACAAAGGCTCCGGCACCCGCGCCAACACCCTGGCCGACCATCACTATGGCACAACGCGGACCGTCACCCAGTTCTCGATTGGCGGTGGGGTCTCCGGCCCGACGACCGGCCAACTCCTCCTCAACTACGAAGCCAACAACGGTTATGAAAGCGGCGGCGGAGTCGCCGCTGCGCTGGGCATTGATGGAAGTTGCCAGCAAGCCGATCCCTACGCCACCGGCCACACTGGCTGGTTTGCCGTCGGCTACCTGGGTTGCAGCGACGCGGTCGCACACGGACTGACCACAAGCGAATGGCTCACGCTGGACGGAGTGCCCGAATCCGACGGCGCCATTGAGGAGGGCCAATATTCCTTCTGGGGCCACGAGCATCTCTATGGCCGCCACAACATCAGTGGATTCCAAGATACCGTCGGCCAGAAACTCTTCGCCGGTGTCCAGGCGACCCTCGGCAACGCCGGCAGCGACCCCACCGCCCACTCCCCGGGCATCGCGCTCAAGTTCATGCACTGCGAAAAGTCCAGCGACGTGGCCTTCCCGTCGCGCAACTAATGCGATTGGCGCTCGTCCTGAATTCAACACCATTGCTCAAAACAGCCTATGAAAGAACTTCAACTCAAGCCTTTGAAATTGAGTCTGCCCCTTTGGGCGGCGCTGGCGCTGCTGCCGGGCTCCTGGCTGGCTCAGGCGCAGTATTTCCAGTACGCCTCGCACGGCGACTTGCTCGCGGGTTTCCGCAAGCCAGGCGCCGGCAGCTACGAACTTGTGGTTAACGTCGGGAATGTCACCAACCTCCTGGCGCTCTCCTCCGGCTCGGTCCTGCCCATCACCGCCTACTCACCCGCCCAGCTTTCCGACTCCTTCAGCAGCTTCAGCAACCTGCAGTGGTCGGTCTCCGCCACAGTCGTCGGGGCGCCGGGCAGCGATTGGGACGGATTTGCGCCAAGCACGATCTGGTACACACTACCGCGCGAAGCGGCGGGCGTTGCGACCTCGGCACCCCTGCGGCTTTCCAGCCACAACCAGGCCTCAATCAGTTCGCTCATTGATTCCATCGGCAACAACGCCTTTCTCATTTCTTTGGGCTTGGGCACCACCAACACCGATAACAACTCGACCCTGGTGCAGGAACCCAGTGGCGGCACCCGCTCCCTGAGCACCTTCATGGGGGACCTGCTCAATCCGAGCGTGGGAGACTTCTATGGCGAAATGCCAACCTCAGTCGAAAACACGACGCCGTCCGACTTCAGTTCCGCTGTGGTGTCGGATCTCTACCAGTCGGTTCCAGCAGGCTATGCGGACCCCAACAGCGGGACCGCGAGCGGGGCGGCGTATTACGTCGGTTCCTTTGCCCTTAACCCGGACGGGACGATGAGCTTTACTCGGGCCTCTTCCGCGCTCACTCCGCCCGCGCCGAGTATTACCTCGGTGGTTCGCTCCGGCGATACCTCCACCATTTACTTCACGACCGCCAGCGGTTCTTTTACCTACACCCTCTACTACACCAACTCGGCCGGGCTGTCCGCCCCGTTGAGCAATTGGGCCGCTTCGCCCACAACACTCACCGGCGATGGTTCTATCGGCCACCTCTCCGACATCACCACCGACACGGATCGACTGTACCGGATTGGAGTTCACTAAGGAGCCGTTCACAGGTTCGGCCTCAATGAGCGCCGACCTCGACCCTGCGGAAAATCGCTGGCCTGCCGCAAGGGTACGAGTTGCATTCGCATCAAGTCTTGTGGATGGTAAATGGCCCAGCGCCTTGCGCCGGGGCACAAATGAATACATCGGCGCCAATTATGACACACGCCCCCGGCGAACGCTTGCAGCGGTTCGCCGGGGACCGCGTGCGCTTTTCCATTGCGCGTCGAGACGGGCGCGGCCCTCGAACGGCTGGCGCGCCGTGATGCGCACGAAGATCGCCGTCAGGTGACTCGTGCGGATGGGTCCGAGGTGAGGCGCCTTCGCCGCTCGGCCAGTTCATCTGCCATCTGAAGCGTCGTGCGCTTGTTGAGCTGATAACAGGTCAACAGCACGGTGCATAAGGCGAACAGCAAGCCAACGACGATGCCGCTGCAGACGCGGTAACCATGCACCGCGGCCGCTTCGTCTGGCAGCTTGGTGTTGTAATGGAACAGCCCAGCCATGATCCAGAGGAACGAGGCCGAACCCAGGGCCAGACCTGATTTCAGCCCGAAGCCGATGGTGGCGAACACCATGCCGGTGAAGCGGCGCCCAATCTTCCACTCGGAGTAGTCGGCGACGTCCGCGTAAATCGCCCAGATCAGGGGAATCGTCGGCGCGTATGCGATGGCGATCAGCGCTGTGAGCGCCACCATGCCCCAGACGTTGGTGGCCGAGAGCAGGTAAAACGCCAGCGTTCCGAGGCTGGCCAATCCGAAACCGGCCACGGCCACGGCTTTCTTGCCGAACTGCTTGGCCAGCGAAGTCGAAAGCAGGATCACGACGATCGTAATACCGGTGCCGAGCATGTTGATGATGCTGTTGAACACGTCGGCAACGTTCGAATTGGCCAAATTCGCCCGCGTGCCGTGGACGATATAGCCGAGCGTTTCCAAGAGGCCGCCCGCGGCGGGTCCGTTCACTGGAGCCACCAACCCGAACCGGTGCAGCCAGTCGAACATTGCCACCCTGTCCACATAATGATGGTAGTAGTTGTAGAGGGCGGCCCCGCGAAACGAGAGAATGCAGAAGTGGCAGAGCGTCATGAAGAACATGATCACCCAGGGCCCATTCTTCAGCAGGTCGGCGAAGTCCTGTTTCGGCGAGGACTTCTCCTTCGCGACGGGCTGGATGCGTTCTTTGGTGGTCGCGAAGGTGACCAGGAACAACACCAGGCAAAGAACCGCCCAAAGGGTCATGGTCACGCGCCAGCCGTATTGCCGGTCGTGGCCGGCGGCAAACTTGGCCACTAGCGGCAACGTGAACCCGCCGACCACAAACTGCGCCGCATTCACGGCGATGAACCGGTAGGAATTCAGCGACGCGCGCTCGTGGATGTCGCCGGTCATCACGCCCCCCAGCGCACCGTAGGGCATGTTGTTCATCGAATAAATCGACATCAGCAAGGTGTTGGTGATGACCGCGTAAGCGATGAGTGCTCCCATGCTCCAGCCTCGCGGCGTGGTATAGGCGAGGATCATGACCACGCACCACGGCACTGCGGTGAAAACAATCCATGGACGGAACTTGCCCCAGCGCGTCTTGGTCCGGTCGGCCAAAATGCCCACAATTGGATCGGCCACCGCATCCCAAAGCCGTGGCCACAGCAGGATCGCCGCCGCCGCCGCCGCCGACAGCCCAAAGACGTCCGTGTAAAAATTCGTCTGGAAAAGGATCATCGTCATGAAGACGAAGTTCGCGGCGGCGTCGGCGGCGCTGTACCCCACCTTTTCGAAAAGTGGCAGCTTCTGCGATTGAGCCGCGGCCACAGGTCCGGCGGCAAGCGTTGGCTCGGGCTTCATGGTTTCACAGTCAGAATTGCCTTCTGGAGGTCGCCGTCGCGCGAGGAACTGCCGACCAGGATCTCGAAATCGCCAGGCTCGACGACGTAGTTCATGTTCACATCGTAAAACGCGAGTGAGTCCGGCGTAATGTCAAGTCCCACCGTCTTGGCTTCGCCCGGAGCTAGCGAAATCTTTCGGAACCCCTTCAACTCCTTCACTGGCCGCGTGACCGAACTGACTCGGTCGCGCACATACATCTGGAC
>JBJKSV010000945.1:0-2934 GCA_046703605.1 Limisphaerales bacterium | reverse complement strand
GCCCTTGACTCCGGTCAGTCTTGAGGCTGCTGCCATGGCCATGATGTCCTTGTCGAGAGACCGGTTGACGTAGTGGATTCCTTGGACGGTAATGAACGCGTTCGGGTTGTATTGCTGGATAAGCTTGATGGCTTGCTTCTGGTTCTTTCGGTTCACGATGATATAGACAATCCCAACCTCACCCTCCATTCCCATGGCCTTGACGGTAGTTACCCCATATCCGTCGGCTCTCAGGGCATTGGTCAATTCCGTCGCATCCATCCTCGTAATCGCCCGAATCAATTCATGGCCAATGGCCAGCTTCTCATCGACCAGCATTCCCACAAAATTGCCCGTCGCAAAGCCGCCGGCGTATGCGACATAACAAATCCAGCTATTGAGGTGTTGCATGATCCGGGTAATGGCCACGATCCAGATCAACACCTCAAAGAACCCGATGATCGGCGTCAGGCGTTTGAAGCCCTTCGTCATGAAAATAATCCGCAACGTGTCGAGCGTGACATCGCCGATGCGAAGGCAAAAGATCAGCACGGGCAGCACCAGGAAATCGAAATAGGTCAGATGAGACAAAACCATTGAATCACATTAAAGGCTAGCGGAACCGCGCCTCAAGTCATTCCGGCGCGATCCACCGAATCCGCCAGCCACCCGAGCGCCCTGGGGCCTTCACCCCACTTGGCTGGGAGAAGCCTACGCCCATATTTGCGGAAGACTTGTTGAGTGCTAAGTTAGAGCTTGTTATGGCAAACATTTCTGTCCTGCTCGTTGATGACCACAGTATCGTGCGTGAAGGTCTCAAGGCGTTACTCCTGGCGGAGAGAGACATCACCATTGTTGCCGAGGCCCAAACCGGACGGGAAGCGGTTCAGGCCGCCGAGAAGCACCGCCCCGAGGTGGTCGTGATGGACCTGGCCATGCCTTTGCTCAATGGCTGTGAGGCAACCCGCCAGATTCTCAAGGCTGTGCCGTCGGCCAAAGTCGTCGTCTTGTCCAGCTATGGCGATGACGAACACATTCACCAGGCCATTGGCGCCGGGGCTGCGGCCTATCTCCTCAAGCAGACCGCCGCCTCGGAATTGGTCAAGGCAATCCAGGAGGTTAAGAAAGGGGACGCCTATTTTAGCCCGGCCATTGCGGCACGCCTGCGGGAACAGACGCGACAATCGGGGGACGAAGAACCGGCGCAAAAGCAAGAGGATGTGCCGTTGACCTCGCGAGAGATCGAGGTGCTCCAGCTCATCGCCGAGGGTTACGCTAACAAGCAGATAGCGGCCGAGTTGGGATTAAGTGTTAAGACGGTCGAGAAACACCGCCAAGCGGTGATGAAAAAGCTCGACATCCACGATATCGCCGGCTTGGTGCGCCACGCCGCCAGCAAGGGCATCATCGAAATGAGCACGGTGGGCATTCCCACCTCCTGAACACGCCTCTAAACTCGATTATTTCGTGCCCGGGTAGGGCGGGCACTCCTGGGGGCGCCTTACCTTTGCAGACGGGTCCCGTTTTGCCCCTGGCACGAAGTACTCCGCTTAAGAACTCTGGCCCTGGGTTCGCTCATCGAGCCAGCACTTGCGGACGTCGTCCAGGAGTCGCACCAGGTCCTGGAAAGTGCTGGGTTTGACCCTGTAATCATAGACGCCCATGTCTCGGGAGCGGTCAATGTCGGTCTGGAGTTTTGAGGAAGTAAAGACCACGACCGGGAGTGTGTCGAACTGATGTTGCGTTCGGAGCCACGCCAGCACGTCAAAGCCGTCAACCCCTGGCATCCTCAGATCGAGCAGAAAGAGACCGGGAAGGGGATGCTGTTCGCGTTGTGCGTAAGCGCCCGCCCCGCTCAAGTAATCAATGGCCTCGCTGCCACTACGCACGAAGGCCACAGGGTTCTGAACTCCCGCGCGCTCGAAGGCGCGCCGCATGAGGAAGATGTCATTCGCATCGTCTTCAGCCACCAGGATTGAAACTTGCTCTAACATGCTCTCCGTAAGCTTGGTTACCCGTATCGCTGTAGAATGGACCGCTTGCAAACTGCCATAGGGATGGGGCAAAGGCAACCGGCAGTCAAGAATTCATGCAGAAAGTTTGAGAAAACATTTTGACCCGCAGTCTAAGGCGTTTATAACCTGTAGATTGAAAAGCTCGGCTTGGCGGGTCTGCTCCGCAATGAGTGCCGGCCTGGCCGCCGAGATCAGATTGTGACGACGCACGATTCAACCGAAGGAAAAAGGCCGCGGGCGCGAGGTGGCTCCGGAGGCGCGCGAGCGCTCCCGGCGGGGCCTATCACCGTGCTGCACATCGACGATGACCCTAACGACACCGAGTTGCTCAAGGCCGCCGCGCGCCGGGCGAACATTGATTGTGTGCTGCGTAACGTGGAGGATGGTGACCAGGCTATCGCCTACCTGAGCGGCTTGGGGGACTTTGCCAACCGCTCGCGTTACTCCCTGCCTTCGCTGATCCTGCTCGACTTGAAGATGCCCCGGGCCACTGGTCTTGAGGTCCTCAAATGGATTCGCGCCAATCGGAATCTCAAAGGCATCCCCGTTGTCATCCTGTCCGGCTCCGAGTTGCAGGACGACATTCGCCAAGCCTACGAAATCGGGGCAAACTCATACCTGATCAAACCGCTGGGCTTCGACGCCTTGGTCAGCATGGTTCGAAACATCAAGGCGGTGTGGCTGACTGAGGCAACCCGGCCAATGGCGTGACTTTCAGCGTGGAGCCTCTTCGCCAGCCTTTCCGCAAACCAGCCGCTCGCCAAAACCAGGCCTGAACCAGGAGCCATGCCGGAGACCTTGTTACCTTCCACAGAGGGCCTCTGCAAGCCGACATACGGGAGGAACCAAGCTGCGGCCCTGACTCGGCAACAGGCACGAATATGGCAACTCACAGCAACCCGCGCCTTACTTGACATGGAGTTCGAGTAGCTAATAGGTT
>JBJKSV010000944.1:0-9134 GCA_046703605.1 Limisphaerales bacterium | reverse complement strand
GATGATAGGGAGCTTTTTGCGAGCCTAGATGACAACTATTTCCAGTGGCGGCTGAGCCCGGCAACCAACTCCGCCTCCCCTCCGTCGCTGGCCCCCCTGCCTGTCTCGGTGCCGCCGGGATTCACTTCCCTGTGCGCCGGTTCGAATTATCGCATTCTGACCAGCGCACACGGCTCTGAACTGTTGGGGCTGGGCCGCCTTGCGGGCGCTCCCGAGGGCTGGCGGCCAACTTCTGAGGGCGTGAGCGGGGCGTCGGCAGATGGGCGGTGGCTGGCGGTGTTTCGGCCCTATACGCCGCAACTCTTCATTTACCGCCTGCCTGGCCTCCAAAGGGCTGCCGTCCTCACCAATCGTGCCAACGTCGCCCGGTTCGAGTTTTCGCCGGCACACGACACGCTTGCGGTCAGTTCACCCAAGGGCGTCGAGTTCTGGAGCACGACAGCATGGCGGCGCCAGCGCCTGATTACCAATTTCGTGGACGTGATCTTCGCGCCGGACTCGCTGCACCTTTGGCTGACCCGGGATTATCGCCGGGCCGGCCTGTACGAATCCGGCACCCTCAAACCGCTGCTGCCCCTGCCCCCGGGCATCCTTCCTCTGGCCCTCAGCACCAATGGCCGCTTTCTGGCTGTGGGCGTCAATGCGCGGCGTGTGGAGGTATGGGACTTGCACCATCTAAGGGGGGTGTTAAAGAGGCTGGGATTGGACTGGACCGACGAGCGCTAAATCGGTTTGCGGCTGGCTCAGGGCTGGGCGATGTCTCCCGCTTTACTTTCGGCTTGGGATCGCGCAACTTAGCCCCGAATGATACGACCAGGGATTGTTTCACTGCTGGCAGCCGGTTTGGCGTGCCTTTTGGGTCAGCCGACCTTGAAGGCGGATACGACCAACCATGCGCCGGATTTTAATGAGATTTACAGCCTGATGCGCGCTCACCTCTCCGGTGAAAGCGCCGCCGAGTTGAACCGCGCTGCTGTCGAGGGCCTTCTGCACGAACTGGGGGGCAGAGTCCGGCTTGAGGCAGCCACCGAGCCGACTTCCAACCAGGCCAGTGCGCCTCTGGTGAGCCGGACGAATGTCTTTGAAGGGAACATTGCATACTTGCGCGTGCGAGAGGTTTCTGAGGGGCTGGCTCAGGCCGTGCGCCGGGCCTGGGACGGTCTGCGGCAGACCAATCACCTCATTGGAACCGTGCTGGACCTGCGCTATGCCGGGGGCGATGATTACGCGTCGGCGGCGGCCACAGCGGGCCTGTTTTTGAGCCAGGCTGAGCCGTTGCTGGACTGGGGACACGGGATGGTCAAATCCGCGGCAAAGTCCGACGCCATCGGGCTTCCGGTCGCCGTCCTCGTCAACGGGCAGACGAGCGGTGCGGCTGAGGCGCTGGCGGCAGTTCTGCGCCAAACCGGGCGGGGCTTGATCCTGGGCGGCGTCACTTCCGGCCAGGCCATGGTTCAGAAGGCATTTCTGTTGAGGAGCGGACAGCGCCTCTGGATTGCGACGACCCCGGTTCGGCTCGGGGACGGGACTGAACTTGGCGCCGAGGGCCTTAAGCCGGACATCGCGGTGAAGGTTAGCAGGGCCGATGAACGCGCGTATTTCGATAACCCGTTCCGGCGGATGATCAGCGCCAGAAGCGCGACAGCCGCCGCCTTGGCCGCCAGCCTCGGACTGAGACCCAATCAAGGCCCCCCGCCTGCGCCTTTGAACGAGGCCGAGTTGGTACGGGAGCACCAGGAGGGGCTTTCGCCCGATGAAGCGCCTCCACCGGCTGCCGTGCCCCAGCCCCGACGGCCCGTTGTGAGGGACCCGGCCCTGGCCCGAGCGCTGGATTTGCTGAAGGGCCTCGCCATCGTCCGCGAAGGGCATCCCGGATTTAGCCATTGACGACCAGGCGGCTCCCGCGCATTTTCGAGTCCGTCGCCACATCGATGAAGACGATCCTTTTTGTTTGCACCGGTAATGTCTGCCGCTCGCCCATGGCCGAGGGAATCCTCCGCCATGCGCTTCGAGACCGCGGCGATTACCGCATCATTTCCGCCGGGTTGGGAGCGGCCGAGGGCCAGCCGCCCAGTCCCTATGCGGTGCAAGCATTGAGTGAATTGGGAATCGACATCAGCTCCCAGCGAAGCCGCATGCTCACAGCGGAGATGGTGCGCGACGCCGACTACATTCTGGGCATGACCCACAGCCATATCGATACGGTCATGATGCTCTTTCCGTATGCGGCAGAAAAGACCTTCCTGCTTCGCGAATTCGATGAGACTCTGGACACCTTCGAGAAGGACATCAGCGACCCGATTGGCGGGTCTTATGAGGTCTATCTCAGTTGTCGCGACCAGATCGAGCAGGGCATTGCCTCGCTGATGCGCTTTATCGAGCGAGAAGAGATCCCCGGTGCGTCCGGGGAGGTTGCGACGGTCGCGTTGGGGGCCGACCACGCCGGCTTTGATCTCAAGCAGGCCCTCAAGCAGCACCTCGAACGACACGGAATCAGCCTGGTGGATTTTGGTCCCGGCTCCAGTGAACCGGTCGATTATCCGGATTACGCGCAAGCCGTGGCGCGGAACGTGGCCCTGCGCCGCTCTCAGTTCGGCGTCCTGGTCTGCACGACCGGTATTGGCATGAGCATTGCCGCCAACAAGGTCCCCGGCGCCAGGGCCGCCCTGGTCAGCGATCTCGAAACGGCCGTGCTCGCCCGGCAGCACAACGACGCAAATGTCTTGTGCCTGGCGGGCAAGCGCACCTCGCCGGAGGAAGCCAAGCGCATCCTGAACGCTTTTTTAAACACCCCGTTTGAAGGCGGACGACACGACCGCCGATTGAAGAAAATGGAACTTCGAATTAAACCGACCGACTTTCGTCTGCAGCATGTGGACCCGGAAATCGCCGGGGCGATTGAGCACGAGCGCTTGCGCCAAAACGACAATATCGAGCTGATCGCCAGCGAGAACTTTACCAGCCCTGCGGTCATGGAGGCCCAAGGCTCTGTCCTCACCAACAAATACGCCGAGGGCTATCCCCGCCGGCGATGGTATGGCGGCTGCCAGTACGTCGATGTGGTCGAACAACTCGCCATCGACCGGGCCAAGCAACTCTTTGGCGCCGAACACGCGAATGTCCAGGCTCACTCCGGAAGCGGGGCGAATATGGCGGTCTATTTCGCCGTTTTGAAGCCCGGAGACAAGATGCTGACCATGGACCTGTCCCACGGAGGGCATCTGACGCACGGAAACAAGGCGATTTTTTCGGGCCGCTTTTTTGACATCATCCATTACGGCGTCCGCAAGGAAGATGAGCGCATCGATTACGACCAACTGGCGCGGCTGGCCAAAGAACACCGGCCCAGGATGATCACCGTCGGCGCCAGCGCCTACCCGCGCATCATCGACTTTGAGCGGATGGGCCAAATCGCGCGGGACTGCGGAGCCTACCTCCTGGCCGATATCGCCCATATCGCAGGGCTGGTCGCCACCGGTCTGCACCCCAGCCCGGTGGCTCATGCCGATTTTGTGACCACCACCACTCACAAGACCTTGCGCGGGCCGCGGGGCGGCCTGGTGCTGTGCGCCGAGAAATACGCGAAGGAGATTGATTCGCAGACCTTCCCCGGCATCCAGGGGGGACCCTTAATGCATGTCATCGCCGCCAAGGCCGTATGTCTGCGAGAAGCCCTCCAACCCTCTTTCGCGGATTACCAGGCCCAGATCCTAACCAACGCCCGCGCCTTGGCCGATGGCCTTCGCAAGAACGGCTTCCGGCTGGTCAGCGGCGGCACCGACAACCACCTGATGCTGGTCGATGTGGGCGCCCGCGGTTTGACTGGCAAGGAATGCCAGGCGGCACTCGACGAGGCGGGCATCACCATCAACAAGAACACCATTCCCTTTGAGACCCGTTCTCCTTTCCAAGCCAGCGGCATCCGGCTGGGCACACCGGCGGTGACCACCCGCGGCATGAAAGAGCCGGAAATGGCAGCCATTGCCGATATGATTGCCGAGGTGCTTTTGGACATTCAAAACCTTGACACGTTGCGCAATGTACGCCATCGTGTCAGGGAACTTACTGCGAGATTCCCGCTGCCCTATTAATGGGCCACCAGAGTTGCAGATGCTCCCTTTTGGATTATCCCAGGTTTGAACCAGGCGAGTCCTTGCCCGTTTCACCGAAGGGGCCGATGCCAGCTTCGCGGCAGTCTCACCATTAGCCAAAATTTGATAACTTTACTGACACTGACCTATGCCAAGATCCACAAAAAGGCCACGGAAGCCCAAGACACAGGCCCAGGAGCGGCCTCTGGACACGCCGCCCGAGCCAACCGCAACAGCCACCGCCGTTGCCGAACCGCCTCCGCTGGAAGAATCGCGCTCGGTTGAGGAACTCCAGCCCCCGACCACGCCCATCGAACCGCGCGAGGCCACCTCCCCCGACGAGGCGATCGGGCAGAAACGGGATCAGCGCCTTGAGGACTCTCAAGAGGCGCCCCGGGCCAATGAGAAGCGCCCAACCGAACGCGGCCAGAAGGGCGGAGCTCCCGCGGCAAAAGCCGCGGACGGATCCGAGAAAGACCACATCGCCGCCTCGCTCAATATTGCCAAGCTTCAAGCGATGTCCATGCCCGAGCTCAATCACATGGCTCGGGACCTCGGCGTCGAGAACTTCGGCACCATGCGCAAGCACGAGGTCATCTTTCATGTCCTCCAGAAAAACGCCGAACGCGCCGGCGTCCTCTTCTCGGAAGGCGTGCTGGAGGTGCTGCCCGAGGGCTTCGGCTTCCTGCGCTCGCAGAGCTTCAATTACTTGCCCTGCCCGGAAGACATCTACGTGTCGCCCTCCCAGATCCGGCGGTTCGACCTCCAAACCGGCAACCTGATCGCTGGCCAGATCCGACCCCCGAAAGAGAAGGAGCGGTTCTTCGCTTTGCTCAAGGTCGAGGCAGTGGACCAGGAGGAGCCGGACAAGGCCAAGGATAAGACCCATTTCGACAACCTCACGCCGCTGTTCCCCGACAAGCGGTTTATCCTGGAAACGGTTAACGATGAGCTCTCGACTCGGGTGCTGGACCTGGTCTGCCCTATCGGCAAGGGCACTCGCGGTCTCATCGTCGCCCCGCCGCGCACGGGCAAGTCCGTGCTGATGCAGAAGCTGGCCAACGCCATTCTCAAAAACAACCCTGAGGCCTACCTCTTCATCCTGCTCATCGACGAGCGGCCCGAAGAGGTCACCGATATGGAACGAACCTGCCGCGGCGCCGAGGTCATCAGTTCCACCTTCGATGAACCGCCCGAACGCCATGTCCAGGTTGCTGAAATGGTCATTGAAAAGGCTAAACGCATGATCGAGCACAAACGCGACGTGGTCATCCTGCTGGATTCCATCACCCGCCTGGCCCGCGCCTACAACACCGTCCAGCCGCATTCGGGCAAGATCCTCTCCGGCGGTGTGGACGCCAACGCCTTGCACAAGCCCAAGCGATTCTTCGGCGCCGCCCGCAATATCGAAGAAGGCGGCTCCCTGACCATCATCGCCACCGCCTTAGTCGATACCGGCTCCCGCATGGATGAGGTCATCTTCGAAGAGTTTAAAGGCACCGGCAACATGGAGGTTCATTTGGACCGCGCCTTGGTTGACCGCCGGATCTTCCCCTCGATCAACATCGAGCGCTCCGGCACACGCAAAGAGGAGCTGCTCTATCACCCGGACGAATACGCCAAGGTGGTCATCCTCCGGCGCGCCCTTACCGGCGTCCCTCCCGTCGAGGCAATGGAGTTGGTCCTCAACAAACTCAAGAAGACCGGCAGCAACATCGAATTCCTGCTCAGCATGAGTGTCGGTTGACAACTCGATGCCGCTGCAACACTCTGGGCAAATGCCGAAGCCAGTTCTGGGCAAAGGGTTGGGGGCGCTATTGGGTGGCAGTCCAATAGCCAAACCGCCTGGCGCTCTTTCAACCTCAACCACGCCTGCCGATCTGCCCGCCGATGACCGGGAACGCGTCGAGCGCGTGCCCACCGAACGCGTTCAGCCCGGCCCATTCCAGCCGCGAAAGGACTTCTCCGAGGACACACTTCGGGAGTTGGCCGATTCCATCAAGGAACAGGGCATCGTCCAACCTCTCATCGTGCGCGAACGGGAGGGCCGCCTGGAGCTGATTGCGGGCGAACGCCGCTGGCGCGCCGCCCAGCTTCTGGGATTGAAGGAAGTTCCCGTCATTGTGCGCGACGCGGGCGACCGGGCCATGCTGGAGATGTCGCTCATTGAAAACCTTCAACGCGACAATCTCAACCCCATCGAGGAGGCCAACGGCTATTCGGAGCTGAGCGAGCAGTTTAAACTCACCCAAGAAGAAATCGCCGCCAAAGTCGGCAAGAGCCGGGCCGTCGTTGCCAATGCGCTCCGTCTGCTCAAGCTCAGCCCGGACATCCAGGCCCAGGTCCGCGATGGACGTCTCTCCGTCGGCCACGCCAAGGTGATTCTTGGCCTGAACGACCCATCACTCCAGAAGCTGGCCACCGAGCGAATCTTGCGCGAAGGACTCAATGTCCGCCAGGCCGAGGCGCTCGTTGCCCGGCTCCAGCCCCAGACCGAGAGCCTCGTCGCCGCGCGTAAACATGGCCCCCCGCTTGCGGCCGATGCCCACGTGGTCAGCCTCGAAAACCTCCTGCGAGAGCGCCTGGGCACCAAAATCCACCTCCGCTATACCCACGGTCGCGGCGCGCTCGAAATTGCCTTCTTCAGCGATGCCGAACTGGAGCGAATTCTCCAGATGCTGGGCGTCAGCCCCGACTGAAGCGGTCCCTTGGCCCGGATATTTCCCACGCAGGCAGGGTGTGCAGTCCTGTGCGCGCCCGGCCTGCCGACTGTCGCCGTCTTTGGCACGAAAGATTCGGGCTTGAGGCCAGTGCGCCGCTCCTGGGGGGCGAAGGGCCTCGGCCCATACCAACGAAGTGAACATCCTGGAATCCTTTGCTTAAGTCCGGAGAGGATCAGCCGATATAGCAAATGATGGTTCACATCAGATGAAGAATCGTGCCGCAAACTCGGATCTGGGCGCTGCCAATGCCATGGCGGACGGCTCAAAGATCCCGCAGCCTGATATGAGTCGCTTGATCCGCGAGCTTCGAGCGCGGATCCGGCTCACACAGGAAAAGCTAGCCTATCGACTCGGGGTTACCTTTCCAACGATCAATCGCTGGGAAAACGGACGAGCCAAACCTTCGCCGCTGGCACTCAAGCAGATAGAGATCATGCTTCGCGAAATGGGCCAGCAGGGGCGCGATCTCCTGGATGCCTACTTCGAGCGCTGCATCGAGGAATAGTCCCATGATCCTGCCACTAGCCAAGCTCCAGCCGGGCATGCACGTCGCACGCAACGTATCGAACATCAATGGCACCCTCCTCCTGGCGGCGGGCACGGCCCTGAGCGCGCACCACCTGCACGTGCTCAAGGTTTGGGGCGTCCAGGCCGTGCATGTTGAGGACCAATCCGAGCAGCCGGCCGAACTGCCGATCACGCCGGCCCTGCGCCAGGCTGCCGAAGCGCATGTAAACGACCGTCTCAGACACGCCTCGGCCAGCCCCTCTTTCGAGGTCTGGAAAGAGTTGGCCATCTGCCGGACGGCCACTCGCTGGGCCAATGAACCCCCATCGGCAGCCCTTGCACCCGGCTCGGAGATGCCCAGGAAGGGCGGCCCAGTCCCGCCAACCCGGGCGGCTGCCGCCACTCCGGCCACACGGCGTCGTGCCGCTTCGAGCGCTGCCGATTTTGTGCGGGAGATTGCCACCTTGCCTTCACTGCCTTCCCTCTACTACGAGCTGGTTCAAAACACGCAGAACGGGGATGCCTCCGTGAACATTGTTTCGGGCATCATCCGCAAGGATCAAGGCCTGGTCTCCCGTTTGCTGCGACTGGCCAACAGTGTCTTTTATGGCCTGCCTCTGGAGGTGGACTCGCCCGAAGACGCCGTCCAAATCATCGGTTTCAACGAGGTCCAGAATCTGGTCCTCGCTACCTCCATCATTAAGGCCTTCGACAAGATGCCCTCGGACCAGTTGGATGTTTCCTCCTTCTGGTTGCACAGCATCGCCTGCGCCACGGCCAGCTCCATGTTGGCCGAGCAATGGTACGACCCCCTGCCGGAGCGGTTTTTTGTCGGCGGCCTGCTCCACGATTCCGGACGGCTTCTGATGCTTCTCAATGCGCCTGAGGAAAGCCGCGAAATTCTCAGCCGCTGCCAGGCCGAAGGCGCTTTGGCGATGGACATCGAGCGGCAGGTCCTCGGTTTCGATCACGTCGCCCTCGGTGCGGAACTTGCCTCGAATTGGAAACTCCCCCACTCGCTTCGGGAGATGGTGCGCTGTCACCATAATCCGGCAGCGGCGGCAGCCCACCCCAAGGATGCCTTCTTCATCTCCTACGCCGATTTCATTGTGAGCGTTCTCGAATTCGGCAAGAGTGGCGAGGTCTTTCCTTATCCTCTCCGGGTACAGCCGGAACTCGAGCCGTTCCTCCTGGACCCGGAACAGATCCCCCTCGTTGTGGATGAGCTGGAGGCTCAATGCGCCCAGCTCTTTCCCATCCTTACCGCCTGATTGGAGTTGGCCCAATGTCAAATGCCCGCTCCATCCGTTCCACGGCTCTCGGCACGTCTCCTCTTTACGAGACCTTGGTGGAGGGCATGGTCGCGCTGACGACTTATCTGAGGGAAATCCGCTCGGTGTCCGGGTGCGACAACATCCTCGAATTCACGATTAGCCGTCTCAAACCTCTCATCCCAACCAAGCTGGCGGGGTTCTACATTCCTGATGATGAGGGCGGCGGATTCTCTCTGGCCACGCGGCTTGAACCGGACGAAGCTGAGATGCTCAATGACCTGGTCAACCAGGCGATGGACTCGGGCCTCTTTGGATGGGCGCTCAGGCGATGGCGTCCGGCGGTGTTTCGGGAACCCGGGGGTCAGGGCAACCTGCTTCTCGCCGCGCTGCGCACTCGGAACCAAGTGGTAGGCATGCTCGCCGCCATCCTCGATGCGCGTTCGGCTTCGGCCTGGGAGACCGGGTCGATGGTGCTCGTTACTCACCTTGCTTGCGCCGCTGATGCCCTCCTCACCGAACAATTGACCCACCAACTCCAG
>JBJKSV010000943.1:0-13622 GCA_046703605.1 Limisphaerales bacterium | reverse complement strand
CCTTGAGGGCCGTTGCCAGCACGTCAACCCGCTTATCCACGCCCTCATGGCCCACGGCCTGAGCGCCAAGCAGTCTTCCGTCTTGAGGCGAAAAGAGCACTTTAAGCGCAATCGGTGAAGCGCCGGGGTAGTAACCAGCGTGCGAGCCCGGATGCAAATGAATGGCTTGATAGGCAATGCCGGCCTTGCGGAGGAGCTTCTCGTTCGCCCCCGTGCAACCGGCGGAGAGGTTGAAGAGCCGGACGATGGCGGTGCCCAGAGTGGATGCGTAACGGGAGGGCCTTCCAAAGACATTGTCCGCAGCGATCCGCCCCTGTCGGTTAGCAGGGCCAGCCAGAGGGATGATACTCCAGGAGCCAGTTACGGCATCGCGAACTTCGACTGCGTCTCCAACAGCCCAGATGCCGGGATCGCTGGTTTGCATTTGGTCATTGACCCGGATGCCGCCCAGCGAACCAATCTCCAGTCCCGCCTGCCGGGCCAACCCCGTCTCGGGTCGCACACCCAGACCCAGCACAACGACATCGGCGGGCATGCGCCGGCCACTCTTGAGCACGACGACTGAAGCGCGGCCCGATTCGGAAGGAGAAGGCTGTTCGAATGCCGCGACCGCGTCATTAAGAATGAGATCGACCTGGTTGGCCCGCAACTCCTGATGCAGCCAGGCGGCCATCTCGGGGTCCAGCGGGGCCATGACCTGAGGCAGGGCTTCCACAAGCGCAACCGCTAGTCCGCGCCGCTTTAGTTGTTCGGCCATCTCCAGACCGATATAACCTCCGCCCACCACCACCGCGCGCTGCGTTGGGCCACCCTGAATCCAGGCGACGATCTTCTCCACATCCGGGACATTGCGCACGACAAACTGTCCCTCGCGGTCAATGCCGGGGATTGGCGGCTTGAGCGGAAAGGCCCCCGGCGCCAGGATCAATGCGTCATAAGCCTGCTGATACTCCTTGCCGGTCTGAACTTCCCGCACCCTCAGATGCTTCAATTCCCTATCGATGGCCACCACCTCGGACGACACACGGACGTCCAGGTTGAATCGGGCGCGCAAGCTCTCCGGCGTTTGCAATAGCAAGTCGCCTTCCTCTCGGATTTCGCCGCCCACATAATACGGGAGTCCGCAGTTTGCGAAGGAGACATGCGGCCCTCGCTCAAAGAGAATAATCTCCGCCTCTTCAGACAATCTTCTGGCTCGCGCCGCGGCGCTGGCTCCGCCAGCAACTCCGCCAACAATCACGATTCGCTTTCGACTCATTCTCTGTACAGAGCCACAACGCCAGAAATCGTTACAGAACTCCTCTGGGGTTGACAAGCAAGCCAAACGTCGCCGTACCGATTATTCGTGCATATACACGAATAATCGGTACGCACCCCCAGCGATCATGCCAGCAGCGAACGCAAAACCGCCAAATTCTCCCGGTCTTCGAGCAAATCCTCGGACTTGGGCGTTTCCAGGCAGGCGGGGTGCTTCTTGAACCGGGAATCATTTACGATGTGCCGGAAAGCATCGCGCCCCAATTTGCCCTGTCCGATGTGGGCGTGGCGGTCCACGCGCGAACCCAACTCGGTCTTCGAATCATTGAGATGAAAGCCCAGAATCTGCCTCAAACCGATGAGCGATCCAATTCTGCGGATAGCCGAATTCCACCCTTTGGGAGAGCGGATGTCGTAACCGGCGGCGAAGAAATGGGCCGTATCGAGGCACAGGCCAAGGCGGGCGGGTTTCTCAACTCGCTCATAAATGGCGGCCAAGTGCTCGATCTTGTTGCCAAGGCAGGTTCCCTGGCCGGCTGTATTCTCCAGCGCAATCCGGACGGGCGAGGTTGCGGTGGCTTCAAACACCTCATCGAGCCCGGCAACGATTTGGCTCAAACCGCTCGCTTCGCCTGCCCCAAGGTGAGCGCCCGGATGCATCACCAGAAAGGGAAGATCGAGGGCACTCGCCAGCTCAATCTCGGCGATAAGCGACTTAATGGAGAGTTGGCGATTTTCCGAAGGCGGAGCGCCCAGGTTGATGAGATAACCCGTATGACCAAACACGCGCTCAGGCAAACCGGCGCTGCGTTCGGTCGCGAACGCGGCCAAATCGCTCGGCGGATAAGGCTTCCCAAACCAGCGCATGTTGTTTTTGACGAAGAGCTGGCAAGCCGCAGCCTCGATCTGCCGCGCTCGCCGCAGCGCCATATAGACCCCGCCCGCCGTTGAACAATGTGCCCCGAGAATCATTTCGTGATCATGGGATTCATTTTGAGCGGGCGGGCCGGGGAGGTCGAGCAGGGAATTGACATTCTGGGCAGTGCTGAGGATGATCCACCATAGCATGTTTCGCAATTCAACGGTTCTAATAGCGTGTCGCTGTCTCCTGCTTTCACTGTTGACTGCCGGTTGGGCTGTGGACACTTCGCTTCAGGCCGCTGGGCCGGGGTCGATTCATCTGGACGCCCAGCGAAAGCTCGTGACGCTGGCCGATGGCCAAGGGCAGTTGGCGTTGAGATTGAACTACGATGGCCGGTGCGTTTTGGATCGAGTCATCGTGCGCGGACGTGAGGTGGCGGCCCAATCTGGCGTGGCCACCGGCATTCGTCTCGATGGTCACTGGTTTACCACGAGGTCCAGTATTGCCACGCCTGCCGTTGCCATGAATCAGAACATCGTTACGGTGACCGGAATCGTTTTCGGCAAGCCGGGCAACGAGGTCCACGAAAAATGGCAATTCACCGTGCTGCCGGATCGGATTCTGTGGCGCATCACGCGACAATATGCAAAGCCGGCCACTTTGGAGGACGCGGCGTTCCCGGAATGGGATTTCGGCAACATGACCACTTGGACGGGAGGGATGCTCGACGACGGAGGAGTGGTCTGGAACAAGTATCTGGACAGAGTCAACTCGACGTACGGCGCGCACGCCGGCGGGGTAATGTTCTGGAACCGTGAGCATCGTGATTGTCTGCGCATTGTCCCCAGCCCTGCAAAAGGCCAAAATGGGGCCGTCCGGTTCTCGCATCAGCCGGGCCACATTTTTTCCTTCAATTATGTCGTGAGCCCGGAGGTTCTTAAACCGAAACACGATTTGCGCCGTTTTCTGCCGGATCGACAGGATCTGTGGACGCCGGTCCGAGTCGATTCCGGCGAGGTGAGTGTTGAATTTGCGTTGCAGGCGCTGGATTACGATCAAGTCTGCAACCGGGGCGCTTTTAAGGGCCTGGATGGCGGGAGCATCCGCGAACTGTTGAACACCGTGGGCCGGTATGGCGTGATCGACTCGCGCTTGGTGGGCGCCAATGGGTGGAGGTCAGGCTACATCTGCCTGCACGAGCAGTGGTTCGCGCAGATCGGACTGGCGCTGGATGACCCGGACTACAACGCCAATTTTTCCAAAGCGCTGGATTACGAGCGCGACCACGCCATCGGCCCGGATGGCCGGGTCAAGGCGCGCTGGAGCTACGATGCGGGCGATGCGATGCCCGGCACGTATGACGCACTGGGCTTTTATGAGGCGCAGTGGGGCTACTTGCTGGATTCTCAGCCGGATTACGTCATTGATGTAGCGGAACAGTTTAATTTGACCGGAGATCGCAAATGGCTGGCTGGGCAAAAGATCGCCTGCGAACGCGCGTTGAATTTTCTTCTCTGCCGCGAGGTCGGGCACACCGGCCTTGTGGCCATGATGACCGACTCCTGCAAACAGCAGCGAGGCAGCGATTGGATTGATATCATCTGGGCGTCCTATAAGAACGCGCTGGTCAACGCGGAGCTTTATTATGCCCTGGGTCTGTGGTCGCAGGCGGAGGTCACGCTGGGCGACCCGGCTCAGGCGGCGGTCTATCGCGATTTCGCGGCGCGGCTGAAAACCAGCTTCAATCGGACCCTCTCGGAGGGCGGATTCTGGGACCCGGCCAACCGGTGGTATGTCTATTGGCGCGACAAGGATGGCTCGGTTCATGGCGACAACCTGGTTATCCCGGTGAATTTTGCCGCCATTGCCTACGGCGTCTGCGACGACGCGGCGCGGCGGAAGGCTATCCTGGATCGAATCGAAGCGGAGATGCAAAAGGAGAACCTGTTCTTTTGGCCGCTCAACTTCTTTCCCTATCAGCGTGAGGAAGGCATGGGCAGGAACTTCCCGTTCCCGAACTATGAAAACGGGGATCTGTTCTTGTCCTGGGGCGAACTTGGGGTCCGCGCCTACGCCGCTTACGAGCCCACAGTGGCGCTCAAATACATCAAGAAAATCCTGGCCCGCTATAATCAGGATGGACTGTCCTATCAACGTTACGAGAGGAAATCACAAAAAGGCGCCGGGGAGGACATTCTCGCGGGAAACTGCATGACGATTGTGGGGCTTTATCGCGACATCTACGGCGTTCAACCCAAGCCCAACCGGCTTTACCTCGACCCTCACCTGACGCCCGAGCTCAACGGCACGGAGCTTCGTTACCGGTTGCGAGGACGGCTCTACAGAATCGATCTGAGCACTAAAGGCTGCGCGATAACCTCAGGCGCCTTCAGACTGGGCGCCTCGACTCCTTTCGCCGTTAACGCCTCCGATACGCAATGCGAGTACTTCTCCGGCACGAACAGCGGCTGGGCGATGTCCATCTCGCGCCCAACCGCCCAGCCCTTGTCAGTCCAGATCGAGAAGTGGCGGGAGGCTCCCGATGCCCCACGCCAATGGACCGAATCGGCACCGCAAGGGAGCGGAGCGACGGTCCACGTCGTGACCCATCTGGAACCAAACGCCAGATTCGAGGTGAAAGCCAACGGTCAACGGGTCGCTTTGGTGCGGGCGGACAAGAACGGCTGCGTCGAGTTCACCTACCGCCGAGGCCACCGCGCGGCGCCTGACACTGGCAGGGCATTTCCGATGGGAAAGGCCAATCGCTCGCGACCCGAAATGCGGACCAGATTCGAAATCCAAAAGCGGTAATGACCAAAACCGCTTTTAGGGGCCAGGAAGCGCGGAATCCGCACTTTCGTTCCTTAAACGCAATCGCTCGGGTAGGGACGTTAGATCGCGCCGCGTCCCTATCTCCATGAGTCGCTGAATGGTCACCTCCAAACGCTGTTCCATTTCTTTGACTTGGGTCAAAGATCCGCCTGACCTAAAGCTATAAGGTAATATTAGACAAGTAGAACTGTCTTATATACATAATTATAATTGCTAAAATAGAAAGACGACATAATGTTTTGTTTTCAGTGCGAGCAAACCTCCAAAGGAACCGGCTGCGACGAATTCGCGGTCTGCGGCAAGAATGAAGAGACGGCGCTCCTGCAGGACCTGCTGCTTCATGCGACTAAAGGCGTAGCCCAATACGCCCATCGCGCGCGGTTGCACGGGGCCAAAGACCCCGCCGTGGACCGATTCATCCTCCGCGCCCTCTTCCTGACGGTTACCAATGTCAATTTCGACGCCGCGGCAATTGAGAAGGCCATCCGCGACGCGGCGCTCATAAGGGACCTGGCTAAAGGGCTCTATGAAAAGGCCGCACGCCAGAGCTCCTCTTCGACGGGAAGCATCAAGGGTCCGGCTACCTGGGCGCCGGCGCCTGACCGGGCGGGATTGGTCGGCATGGGAGAAGCCGTCTCCGTCCTCTCGCGCCGTGATCGGTTCGGCGCGGACTTGAGCGGACTCCAGGAATTGCTCACCTCCGGGTTAAAGGGAATGGCTGCCTATGCACATCATGCGCAGGCCCTCGGGGCGGAAAGCGAGAAAGTCTATGCTTTCATTGCCGAGGCGCTGGCCTGCTTGGCCGAACAGGAACCGACGGTTGAAGCCCTGTTCGGGCTGTGCATGCGCTGCGGCGAGGTCAACCTCGAGGTGATGGAACTCCTTGATCGGGCACACACCAGCACGTTCGGTCTCCCCGTCCCGACTCCCGTTCGCGTCGAACCACTCAAAGGCAAGGCAATTCTTGTCTCCGGCCACGATTTGAAAGATCTCGAAAAGCTTCTGCAGCAAACCGAAGGAAAAGGGATCAACATTTACACGCACGGCGAAATGCTGCCCGCTCACGGCTATCCGGGACTCAAGCGCTACAAACATCTGGCCGGCAATTACGGCGGCGCCTGGCAGGACCAGAAGCAGGAGTTTGCTCGCTTCCCCGGCGCAATCCTGATGACAACCAACTGCATTCAGGAACCCGCCGAAACCTACCAGGCACGCATCTTCACCACCGGGTGCGTCGGCTGGCCCGGCGTCGTTCATGTCTCCAACGCCGATTTCTCACCCGTCATTGAGGCCGCCCTGGCCGCCCCCGGCTTCACCGAAGACGGACCCGACAAGACAATCCTCGTGGGGTTCGGACACAACGCCGTCTTGGGCGTTGCCGATAAAGTTGTCGAGGCGGTCAAGAGTGGCGCCATCCGCCGCTTCTTGCTGGTCGGCGGGTGCGACGGTGCGCGCACCGGGCGCGATTATTACACGGAATTTGCCGAATCAGCCCCCAAAGACTGCGTGATTCTCACTCTGGCCTGCGGAAAATACAGATTCAACAAGCTGGACTTCGGGACCATTAATGGCATCCCGCGCCTGCTGGATATTGGCCAATGCAACGACGCCTACTCCGCCATTCAAATTGCGCTGGCTCTGGCCAATGCCTTCAACTGCGGCGTCAACGACCTGCCTCTGTCGCTCGTGCTTTCCTGGTACGAACAGAAGGCCGTCGCTATTCTCCTGACCTTGCTGCACCTGGGTATCCGCAACATTCGGCTGGGGCCCACGTTGCCGGCGTTTGTCACTCCGGCGGTGCTCAATGTCCTGGTCGAAAAGTTCAACCTCATGCCGATTAAAACGGCCGAAGAGGATTTGAAGGCAATCCTGGCTTGAGTCAGGGCGAGAATCCCTCAATGCTTTGTTCTTTTGCCAGACACGCCGTGCGACGGTGGACTCAAGAAGCCCCGTTCGCCGAGGTTGCCCGCGAAAGGCGTATGCCATTGGCGTCCGGGGAATACTCCGGTTCCGGCGGCGCGCAGGGGTCCCGTTCCATAACTGGAAGCCGCGCCGAACCGGCCATAACCCGGCACGGCGTTATACTCGCCGTAGTCGGCGCTGAAGCGGCCTTCAATCCCCCTGTCCGCGGTTCCATAGAGCCCGTAAGCCCCTCCGTAGGCCGGAGCAGGCCCGTGATGAACGTAACTGCTACCCCCAAAGGCGTTCGAATTGTAGTCGGAACCGCCGGCTCTGGCCTGGACAACCATGAATCCGAAAACCAAAACAAACACACCCAACCCTGCCGTTCGCAACAACTTCGACTCCTTCCATGATGTTTTCATAGCAATCAACTCCTCTTCTAATATTAACCCAATTCCGCCCCAGCTTCCAGCGAGGCTTCGCCTCAGACCTCGCAAGGAAGTCCTTTTCGACCTGTATTCCTCCGTCCCCATTCCTTTGTCAGGCTCATTTGCGAACACGGGTACGCAAGAAGTGGCTGAGGAGGATCAGACAAAGGAATGGGGACAAGGGAATTGTTGTGCGCGGAACCCGCATCCCTGCGCTCCCTTCCGTCCTTGTTCGATGCACCCCTTCTCTGATTAGCGTCTATTAGCGCAGATTAGCGTTCCCAGGTCCGAGGCGGCGGCACTAATGCGAAATTCCCAACCACCACACATAGCCCCGCGTAAGATAGTCGCTCATGGTCAAATCGACGAACACCGCCAGCCAGAGAAAGCCGGCCACGACAATGATCCAGATCAATTGCTCGCTGAAGCGAACGTGCATGAAATAGAGCAGGACCAGGAGCGTTTCGATGGCGGCGAGGAAGAGGGGGATGATGACATCTCCGGGGCCCATGCTGATGCGAGAGAGGCCATAGATGGCGCCCAGGAGCAGTTCGAGAACGATCCAGACGATCCAGTATGTTTTTTTGGGCAGTATCGCGGCCATATACCTCAGCCTTTCCAGTGAATGACGTAAAAGAGTGGATAGAGCCAAATCCAAACAATATCGACAAAGCTCCAGTACAGGCCGCAGACCTCAATGGGGTTATAGTATTGGGCCGAGAATTTCCTTTTCCAGGCCATGATAGTCATGACGGTGAGCAGGCCAATTCCGACGGTCATGTGAACAGCGTGCAGGCCGGTCATAAGAAAGTAGAAGACAAAGAATAATTCAACCTGGCGCGGGAGCGACTGGTTGAAGTCGCGTCCGGGAAGCAAATGATCGACAATATGCTCGTGGTATTCGAGACCCTTCAGGGACAGGAATGACAATCCCAGAATGATGGTAAGGAGCAGGAGGCCGATGAGGGCCTTTTGCCGGCCCAGTTGGATGGCGCGCAGGCCCATGACCATGGTGAAGCTGCTGGCCAGCAGGATGGCGGCGTCCATGGAACCGAGCAGATGGTCAGTAAGGCTCACGCCGAGGCTAAACTGGGCCGGGTAGGTGCTTCGATAGACGATATAAGCCACGAACAGGCCTCCAAAGAAGAGAATCTCGGTGGACAGGAAAATCCATATTCCCGTTACGGCCGTTTTTTCCTGCTGCTCGGGGTCGTCGTATTGTACTTCCAGGTGTTTCTGAGCCTCATTCATGTGGAAAATCCTGATCTTGGAGAGCGCGCGCCCGCGGCTCAGTCTGTTTGCGTTCTTGTTCTCTACGACGTTCCTCCCTGAGATTCTCTTCCTCAATGTCAGGATAGTAGTCGTAGGGCCCCTTCGTCACGATAGGAGTCTGTTTGAAATTGTGCTTTGGCGGCGGCGAAGAGGTCTGCCACTCCAGTCCTGTGGCACGCCAGGGATTGGCGGGAGCTTTGCGGCCATAGCGCAACGACCAGCTCAGGTAGATGATCGGCATGAGGTAACCCACCCCGAGAATAGACGCCCCGGCGCTGGACATGATGTTGTAGATTTGGAAATCGGGTGGATAGGAGGCATACCGCCGCGGTTCACCTAACCAGCCTGCAAAGAACATTGGAAAGAAGGTGAGATTGAACCCAATAAAGATGACCAGCGCAGCCAACTGCCCCAACCGTTCCGGGTACATCCGCCCGGTGATCTTCGGCCACCAATAGTGCAGCCCGGCCAGGAAGCCAGTGACCATACCACCCACCATGATGTAATGAAAGTGGGCCACGACGAATAAGGTCGCATGGACATGCACATCGATGCCCAACGATGAGAGCATCAGGCCCGTCATGCCGCCAATGGTAAAGAGGCCGATAAAACCCAGGGCGTAGAGCATGGCGGTTTCAAAGGAAATCGAACCGCGGTGCAAGGTGGCCGTCCAATTAAAGACCTTGATGGCCGAAGGCACGGACACCAGGAAGGTCAACAGGGAAAAGGCAAGGCCGGCATAAAGCGACTGGCTGGCGACAAACATGTGATGGCCCCATACCAGAAAGCTCAAAAAGCCGATGGCCATGCTCGAACCGGCGACGAACCAGTAGCCAAAGATTCGCTGGCGGGAGAAACACGTGATGACTTCGCTCATCACGCCCATGCCGGGCAGAATCATGATATAAACCGCCGGGTGCGAGTAGTACCAGAACATGTGCTGGAACAAAACAGGGTCCCCGCCCAAGGCTGGGTCGAAGATGCCCACATGCCAGGCTCGCTCGACGATGATCATCGCCAGCGTGATGCCCAGCTCCGGCGTGGCCAGGACCATGATCAGGCTGGTGGCGTAGAGCTACCAAATGAAGAGCGGCAGTCGGCCCCACGTCATGCCCGGCGCCCGCATCTTGTGAACGGTGACGATGAAGTTCAATCCGGTAAGGATGGTGGAAAAGCCGGCGAGGAAGACGCCGGTCACCATGGCAGTCACGTGGGTGTTGGAATAGACCGTGCTGTAGGGCGTATAGAACGTCCAACCGGTATCGACGCCGCCAATGACAATGGCATAAATGGCGATCGCCCCACCCGTGATAAAGAGATACCAACTCAGAAGGTTAACCCGCGGAAAAGCGACATCGCGCGCTCCGATCATGAGCGGTATTACGAAGTTGCCAAGAACCGAAGGAATGGACGGTATCAGGAAGAACCAGACCATGAGCACCCCATGCAGGGTGAAGAGCTTATTGTAGGTCTCGGGCCGAAACAGGTCCGCGGGCGGCGTCACCAACTCCATTCGCATCAGCGCGGCGGCAATGGCGGCGATGGTGAAGAACACAAGCACCGAGAGGCCGTATAGAATCCCGATGCGCTTGTGGTCGTGGGTGAACAGCCACGATTTCAGGCCGTGCGATTCGCTCAGGTAATTCTCTTCGTCGTCCGCAAAGGCGGGGATTTCCGCAGGCGAGGTTGGCGGATAAGGACCGAGAGGATTTGCGGCGGAGGCGTCACTCATAATTGCTACGGCTGTTGGGGAGGACGGAGGTTGGGAGATTTGTTGGCCAGGGAACGGATAAAGGCGACCAGCTCAAAGATCTGCTCCTCGCTAACCTGGTTTTTGAACGAGGGCATCACATTAGGGTAGCCGGCGGCAATTTGGAGCTTGGGATACATGATAGAATCATGGATGTACTGGGCGTTCGCTTGAACGACTTGTCCGCTCTGCAAAGGCACCGGCTTTCCATACAGGCCTTCCAGGGGCGGCGCGCGCACAATGCCCCTTCCCTCGTGGCAGCCGCTGCAGCCCAACTCACGGAAGAGGCGGGCGCCGGCGGCCTCGAGCGGCTCCGCGGGCCTGCCCTTTTCCAGCCAGGCCGCGTAATCCTGCGGAGTCATGACGATGACGCGGCCAACCATCAGGGAATGACCAGCGCCGCAGTATTGGGCGCAGAACATGGGGAAGTTCCCAATGCGGTTTGCTCGGAACCATTCAGAGGTGTACCGGCCCGGCACGACATCCATCTTGATGCGAAAGGCGGGCAGGAAGAAGCTGTGGATGACATCCTCGGTGGTCATCACCAACTTGACATCCTGGTTTGCCGGCACGTGCAGCCGGTTTATCTCCCGCCTGCCGTTGCTGTGCTGAATCTTCCACATCCACTGCTTCCCAATCACGTGAACAACCATCGAGTCCGCAGGCGCATGCCCCTCGCTAAAGTAGAGGTTGGCGCCCCAAACAAAGAAGCTAAGGAAAAAGAACAACGGAATGATCATCCAGGTGAGCTCAAACGGGATGGTCGAGATCCTCCGTTGTTTCCGATAAGCGGGATGACCACGCCGATACTTGATGAGCCAGTAGGTCATCACGGTGGCAATCCCGGTCAGGAACAAACCGCAAATCGCCATCTCGTACGAAAAGAGGGCATCGACCTTCTCGGCCATGCTCGAGGCCTCTGGAGGAAAGATCGGAAAAACCATCAGGGTTCCCTCCCCTCCGCCTCCGTTGGCACGGGAGCGGGCGGCGCTTTGGACGACTTGATGGCAGCCATGATGATGTAGCCGACCAGCGCCACCACAAAGAGCATGCTTAGCACCTTCACTACGAGCAGAATTGTCTTGCTATATTTGCCGACGAGCGGTAAGAACGAGCAGCACAGCAGCAATAACTGTTCAACCGGCGAGCCGACCTTCTTCGCCTGGGCATCGGTTACGGCCGTTTGGAGGTCGGGCGCGGAGAATTGAACGCCGAAAAAGTACTTAGACACCTTGCCCTGTGGGGTAACGATAATGATGCCGCTGGGATGGGCGTACTGGTCCAGTGCCTTGTCGTAGGCGTAGTGGAATCCCACCGAGTCGGCCAGCGCCTTGATAGCGGGCGCTTGTCCCGTGAGAAAATGCCAACCCGAGGCAGCCTCCGGATGGCCGTAATCGGCGAGGCAACTTTGCTTCTTTGCGGCGGCGATGGCTGGACTTTCGGATGGAGCGATGCTCACGAACACAACTTCGAAGGCCTTGCCGGCAATTGGTTTCATCTCCCGAAAACTCTCTATCATGCCGTTGAGCACCAGGCCGCAGAGCATCGGACACTCGTAATACCCCAGGTCCAGGACCACGGGCTTTTTGCCGAAGTAATCGCCAAGCTTGACGCTGTGGCCCTTCTCATCCGTAAAGGGCAGGCTCAAGTCCAGTTGCGCATTGAGCTTCTGGTCAAAGGTAAGGCTGGTCAGCTTGGGTGTTGAGAGTGTCTGGGCGAGTGCCGGGCCTTCAGGGCCAAGTGTCGCGGCGATTAGAAGCACCATGGCGGCAATTCTCATTTTGCTGGCCCCAAGGCCGAAGATGAGAATGGCTGGCCGCCTAGGGGTGAGGATTGAAAAGGCTTTGCTCATTGTGTCTTATCCTTATTATGAGATTCGTGGGCCCGCTCATGTTGAAGTTCCAGAGGGGATACATGGGAATTGGATGGGCGGGCCTTGACCGGTTGCTCGGATTTTTCCTCCTCTGCCATCAAAGGAATTGGCGCCCCGGCGGCCATCAAGTTCGCCACCACAACTTGTTCAATGGCTTTCGGCTGAAGTCCAATGCTCAGCGCGGCCTGTTTTGCCCCCTGGAGCTCCGGGTAGAGACTTTGGATGGCCTGGGAAGCCAATTGTGCGACTTGGGGATGAGCCAGCTTGTTGGTGGCGTCTTCCGTCTCTTCGAGGAGGGCCGCTTTGTCAGCCAGGATCTGGAGCACAAGGGCCCTGTCGAAGTCAGCTCCCGCCGCCTGATGTTGGAGGCGCTGGAGGGCAAGTTGGTCTTGGAGGCTGAGGGCTTGGGGAAGCTGGATGCCAAAGGCATGCGCGGTGGACCGGAGTTTCTGGCCAAGTTCCGCGCAGTCGTGAACGATTCTCTTGCTCAAAGCGGCCAATTGATGGTTTTTGGCTTTCTGGGAGCCGAGTTGGCCCAACTGCTGATCGGCATGGCCGGCCTGACCCAACCGTTTGAGGAGAGCCGCATCCAGCGCGGGGCCGTTGCGGGACGGGCCAGACGGTTTGGCTTCCGAGCTCGATCCGGGCGCTTTCTGCTGATTCGATTTGGGGTCCGATTTCTGGCTGGAGCCTGTGCTCTGCCCTTGCTTGGAATTGCTTTCCTGCTGCTTTTGCTGGCCGGGTCCGTGGTTGTGCTGCTGCCCATGTGCCGACCCTTGCGAGGGTTCATTCCGCTGCCCCCCCGCTGAGGTCCCGGCGTGCGCCGCCTCCTGTCCCCTCTGGATAATCGCGAGAATCCGGCCTTCGCTGACGCCGACAGATTTGGCGGCGTCTCGGATGTCTTCTCTTTCGGTCTGGAGCTTGTCAGACAGGTCCGACGCCAGACCCTTAACCTGACTGGATTGAAGCTTGTTCGTTGCCTCTTCGATACCTTGCATTGACGCCACATTGTCCGCCAGGAACTGTTCGGCCAGATGTTCGTCGAAGACATTACCCCGCTCTTGCCGGAGTCGGCGCACCGCGAGTTGGTCTTTGAGCCCGGGGGCTTGCGGGAAAGTCGTTTTGATGGAGTTGGCCGTGTTTTGGATGCTGCGGAGGAGTCTCTGATGCTCTTGCGCCAGTTTGTGGGCGGTATCCTTCAGCCGGCTGCTCTTGGCCTTTTGCTCGCCTAACCGCGCAAGCTGGATTGTCCCCAGGCTCCCTTCGGCCATTTTCTTCACGAATGCGCCATCGATCTCCATCGAAGGATCTTCCGGGGCCGGAAGCTGGGCGGCCGCCCGGTTGCTTGGCCAGGAGGGCAGACCTCGCTCTGCGACGAGGTCGATGGCGCGCTGGACCGAGAGCTGGATAACACCGGCCTTGGGGTCTATCCAGGCATAGCTGCGA
>JBJKSV010000942.1:0-14031 GCA_046703605.1 Limisphaerales bacterium | reverse complement strand
TAATCGAGCTTGTGGAGAGGCGCGATCACGGCCGCCACCCAGTTCGAGCCTTCATCGCACTCGCCGTCGCTGAGCATCACAAAGACGCGATAGGTCTTGGCGTCGCGCTTTGCCGCCAAGGCCATGCCGCAGCCAACCGGCAATCCATGGCCGAGCGAGCCGGTGGAGATCTCAATCCCCGGCGTGCCCTTGTGAGTCGCGTGGCCCGCGAGGCGGGTCCCGTCCAGGTAATAGGTGTCGAGCCAATCGCGCGGGAAGAAGCCCCGTTGCGCCAGGACCGCATAGAGCGCAGCGCAGCCGTGTCCCTTGCTGAGTATGAAGCGGTCGCGCTCCGGCCAGGATGGACGTTGCGGATCGACGCGCAGGATTCTCCCATACAGCACAGCCAGCATATCCGCCATAGACAGACAGGAGCCGATATGGGAGGCGTTGGCGCGGTTTGTCATCTGGATCACGTCGAGCCGAATGCGGCGGGCAAGCTCGGCGGTGGTTATCGAATCGTTCATAGAACTGTGTTTGCAACTGCCCAAGCGGTGATGGGAGCGTGGGCGTTCTCCTTAACAACCGCAGCCTGGCAGCGGCACGGACGAGGGCGTCCGCGCTCCTGTGCCGGTTGCGTTCTCCTACGCGATGCTCGCCAGGTAGGACTCATCGGTCATCCTTTGCGCGATCCCATCCAACAACAGCGCGGCCGGAACGCCGTCGGTCACGCGGTGGTCAAAGGTCAGGCTCAGGACACACGTGTTTGCCACGACAATCGCTCCATCGCGCGCGACCGGTCGGGGCCGAATCCTGCCGACGCCGAGGATAGTGGCTTGCGGCGGATTGAGCACGGGGGTGAAGGCGTCCACGCCGAAACGTCCGAGGTTGGAAACGGTGCTCGACGCCCCCTGGAGGTCGGCCTGCTGGATCTTACCCGAAATAGCCTGCTCCGCGAGCCTGCGGATGGACTGTGCCACCTCGGCCAGCGAGAGTTCGGCCGGATGCCGAATGACAGGGACGACGAGGCCTCCCGCGACGCTCACGGCCACTCCGATGTGTGTGTCGCGCAAGCGCAGGGCGGTGCGGCCCTCAATGACCGTGTTTAATTCGGGCTGTTCGCGGAGTGCTTCGGCCAGGAACCGCACCAAGAACGCATCGAATGGGATGGAAATGCCGGTCTTCTGACTCAAGGATCGGCGAGCGGCAGCCAAACTGTCCGCGGTGATTTCCCGCGTTAGGGTCAGGGATACCGCGGTCCTGAGGCTATGTCCAAGGCGCTCGCCTATGGTGAGGCGCATGGCACTCAGGGGGACTCGCTCGGCGACGTCCAGCCCTGCGGCGAGAGCGGAAGGTCTCGAACCCTGCTGTCCGGTGCCGCCCTCGATCTCGTCGCGGACGTCCGCCTCGACAATTCTCCCACCCGGGCCGGTTCCAGCCAACTGCCTTAGGTCGAGTCCGTATTCGGCGGCCACACGCCGCGCTCGGGGAGTGGCTACGACACGTCCACGCGACAACCGCGCGGGAATCTCGCGCCCTACCGGGGCGATACGTGCGGCAATGGGCGTTCCGGTGGGCGTCTGTCGTGGAGCAGAGGGTGGCTCGTTGGCGGGTGTGGCTTCGCCATCCTCAAGGATGTAACCAATCAGGTCCTCGACTTTCAATGGGTCGCCAAGTTTAGCGACATGATGCAGGCATCCGGCGGCTGGCGCCAGGACTTCCTGAGTAGCCTTCTCCGTCTCAATCTCGAGCACCGGCTGGCCCTTCTCTACCTGGGCGCCGGATGGGAAGAGCCAGTTTGCCAGCGTACCCTCCAGGGTGTACATGCCGAAGCTGGGCATGGTGATGCGATGAGACATGGCGGGGTGGTTATCGATCTGTCATTTCACGCGCAGGTAGGGCGCGCAGAGGACTTCGCGCCCAAGCTACAGACTGTCGCCCTTCTATTGGTGGCATGAGATTCCGGGCTGGCGAGCCGATGTTCAGGCCTCCCAAAAGAGTGAATGAACGGCCTCGATTATCTGCTCGGTGCGAGGCGGATAAAGCGCTTCGAGAACGGCGGCAAATGGAACGGGTGCATCAGCAGCATTGATCGTCTTGATTGGCGCGTCGAGGTCATCAAATGCCTTGTCCGCGACGCGCGCGGCGATGTCCCGCGCCAATGAGCAGACCGGCGTATCCTCATCCACGACCACGAGCCGGTGAGTGCGGCGAACCGACCCCAGGATGGTTTCCTCGTCCAATGGGTTCAGGGTAAGCAAGTCAACGACTTCCGCGGAAATCTCTTCTGCAGCGAGGGCCTCGGCTGCCTCCAGGCAAAGGTGCGTGGTACGGCCTATGCCCACCAGGGTCACATCCTGGCCGGGCCGGACGATTTCGGCCTTGCCGATTGGGACCATGTAAAACTCTTCGGGCACGTCATCCTTGGCATTTAGGCCGAGGAATTTATGTTCCATTACGACAACCGGGCCGTTATCACGAATGGCCGCGAGGGTCAAACCCTTGGCATTGTAGGCCGTGCTGGGCGCGACCACCTTTAAGCCTGGGATATGGACGAGCGTTGCGTAAAGCGTTTGCGAATGCTGCGCCGCCGCGCCTCCTCCATAGCTGCGTTTGTCTCCGCGCGTCCCGTAGGCCGTGCGAATGACCATGGGCAGTTGCACCGCGCCGCCCATCATATAATGCATCTTCGCCGCCTGGTTGATGATCTGATCATAGCAGACGCCAATCAAATCGGCGAACATGATTTCGACGATGGGCCTCAAACCGGTCATTGCCGCCCCGATGGCCATACCAACAAAGCCCATCTCGGCTATGGGCGTGTCAATGACACGCTCCGGCCCGAATTCGCCGATCAAGCCACGCGTTGCTCTCAGCGGGCCACCCCAGGCATCCATGAGGCCAAGGTGCGCGCGCCCTGCCGCCCCCGCGACATCCTCGCCGATGACGATTACGCTAGCATCCCGGCGCATTTCCAGGCGAATAGCTTCATTGATGGCTTGGCCAAAATTGAGTTTGCGCTGAACAATCCCTTTGCGCCGAGGCCCCTGCGGGTTCAGATCTATGTCGGCACCGGACGCGTCCAGTGAAGGCGGACTTTTCGCCATCAGGTCGGCTGAGACATCAGGACCTGGCGACGCCACTCCTCCGGCCACCGCGATCGACACTGCCAGCGCCGTTTGTAATGGTTTCTTAGTCATACCCTTGAATTTACTCCCATCTCAGGCGGCCCGAACACGCGCCGCCTCAAGGGGATTGGACGATGGAAGCAGTGGTGGATGTTCAAATCTCAGCGCGCAATCGACCGTCACACGAAAGGGTCTGGGGTCAACATACTTGGAAGATTGGGCCCGCTCTCCTCGACATAAACATGTCTCAACAGCTCCCGGGCGTCAGGCAAAGGGCTGGACTTGGCGAATTCGACCGCCTTGTCCAAGAGTTGCTTGTTCTCCGCGTCAATTTGGTCAAGATCGGCACTCGACAAGGTGCCCTCCTCCACCATCTGCGCCCGGAACCGTTTCAGGCAGTCGCGGTCGCGCGCGGCCTGTTCCTCCTCCTTCAGGCGATAGCGTAGCGTGTCATCGCTCTGATGATGACCGTAATACCGATAGGTCTTGGCCTCGATCAAGGACGGGCCAAGACCTTCGCGGGCGCGCTTCACCGCCCCGGCCGCCGCCCGCCACACCGCCAGCACATCCTGCCCATCAACCGTCACTCCCGGCATGCCGTACCCCACGGCCCGAACAGCGATGTCAGGGATGGGACAGGCATATTCGATGGGCGTGGCCTGGGCGTAGCCGTTGTTTTCACAGACGAAGACCACCGGGAGCTTCCAGATGGCCGCCATGTTCATGCACTCGTGCGTGACCCCTATTCCAGCCCCGCCATCGCCGAAAAATGCCACTGCCACCTGGCTGGTCTTCCGCACCTTCGCCGATAGCGCGGCCCCAAGGGCATGCCCAACACTGGCCCCGACAATCGGATTCACTCCGAGGATCCCTTTATTGGGATCGGTGATGTGCATCGACCCTCCCTTGCCTCGATTGGTGCCGGTCACCTTGCCAAACAACTCCGCCATCATCGGCCGGACATCAACCCCCTTCGCGATGCAGTGCCCATGGCCGCGATGGTTGGATGCTATCCAATCCTCCCGGGTCAGGCAGGCACACACTCCGGCGGCGACGGCCTCCTGGCCCGTATAATAGTGAACGGCCCCAACAGGCACACCCGTCTGCACGAGCCATTTCAGCCGCTCTTCAAACTCGCGAATGAGCGACATCCGCTCGTAGAGCCAGCGGAGTTCTGCCGTGGGGGGCTGCTGCGGCGTTTCGTTGAGATTGGCGATCATCGTTCTGTGGCCGACCGCTCACTTCCGCGCTGAGTTACGGGACACTGTCCAATCAACTTGCGTGCGGCGCCTGCTGCTCGCTATTCCGGAGCGGCTTCAGCCATTGCCCAAGCCGCTTCTTGGTATCTGCCAGCAGCATGCGGCTGGCCTGGCGGTAATAACCCGGTATGAGAGGCATGGCGAATGCCGCTCGGAGCCAACGCCAGTAGCTTAATCGGCCGCGGTACATGTCGCGCCAGCGATACAAGTAGGTCTTCCAGGCCATCTGCGTGAGGCAATCCTTCAAATAGGCCCACTCCTGGGGGTTGGCGGCTGCATAACGGCGGACGATGGGGTCCTTGCGGAGGAAGGTGAAAAACTCCACGGTGGCGTCCGCCAACACGCCGATGGGCAGCGACATCCCGTAACTCTCCTCGTAGAGCCGATTTCTCCATACGCATTTCGACGCTAGAACGACATCGCCCATGAGACACATCTGGACCACCATCGAATCGTCATCATGCGTACCACCGCTGAACACAATTATTCCTCCGATGTCGCGCAAGGCCTGGGTTCTCACGAAAAAGGCCGCCAGCGACTTGAATCCGAATTCGTAGCGCTGCCACGTCGCTCGGATGAACTCCGGCCCAGAGAGCACATCGGGCAGCGGGTCCTTCGACCGCCAGAGCACTTTGCCGGACAGATCGATGACCTCCTGGCTGCTGAAGCCGATTTTAGCCGTCGGATGCCGCTCCATCCCCACCACCAATTCAGAAGCGAAGTTGGGGCTGATCTCATCATCGTCGAGCAGGAGGAAGAAGTACTCACCTCGGGCCTCGTTGACGAGTTGGTTGAAGTGAACGACCATCTGAACCGTTTCCGGGTTTTGTCGGAAACGATAGGGGCGCGAGTAATGGCCCTCGACCATCTCACGCACCTTGGAACCGTTCTTCCCGTTGTCCGAGATCAACAGTTCCACCTCAGGATAATCCTGTTCACCCACCATCTTGAGGATACTCGGGATGTACTGGAGGCGCTTGTAAATGGGCACCGCGATGGTGACGAGCTTAGGTTGCACCGGTGGATGCGCGTTCGAGTTGGACGTGGTCATTTGGGATTTGCGATTTTAGATTTGCGATTTGCGATTTGCGACTGGGGGCAGCGCCTGCCTGAGTATATGGGCTAGGCTTGCGCACCAGCCATCGCCGGCAGAGTCACCGGTTCGTCGGGCAAAATGGCCGCCGCTTCGGGGGGCGCTACTTGGGTTAGTTCCACGCCCGGATGCGGGATGATGCCCCGCACGGCTTGAAAATACCGGGTCTGCAGCCTGGAAAGGAGAGAAGACTCCGACGGCATCGGCCGGCCTTCAAACATCTTGACCGGGACCAACTCCGCCAGCGTGCCGCAGATGGCTAACTCATCCGCCACCACAAGTTCGGTGCGATCGATGGGCCGCCGCTCGAAGGGAATGCCCAGCTCCTTGGCCAGCATCTCGATCACCTCGACTGTGATGCTCTCCAATGCCCCTTCGGTGGCGGGAGGAGTGCTGACCACCCCGTCGCGGACCATCAGAATGCAAGAACCGGTTGCCTCGGCAACACGTCCGTACTGATTAAGCAAAACCATGTCCTCACAACCGAGGGCCCTGCCCTCGATTCTCGCGATGCGGCCGACCTGGTAGTTCGGACCGGCCTTGATACGCGGCGGCAAGGAGAGATCAGAACTGCGCCGCCACGTGCTTACTCCGAGGTTGATCGGATGGGGGCGCGCCATATCCGCCTGGTAGCCGGTGATGATAAGCTGCGCCTTGGTCTCAACCCCCCAATTCCCATGGGTGACGAAGAGCGTGGTCCGAAACCACATCTCCTTATCAGGCTGTCGGAGTGCTTCACACAGCTCGCGCAGGGCGCCCGCATACTCATCAAAGGACTGCTCGTACGGGATGTAGAGCAAACGCGCGGAACGGCGCAACCGCTCGTGATGGCGGCGCAGCATGACAATGGCCAGGGAACCATCGGGTTGGCGATAGGCCTTGACCCCTTCGAAAACGTTCAGGCCGCGAATCACGGCTTCGCAGCCGACGTGCAATGTGGCCTCGTCCCACGGACGGAGTTCTCCATTCATGTGGACAAAGGCGGGTTTTTGTAGTTGCAGTTTCATAGGCTGAATAAATTGGCCGTTGCTCGTGAATCATATAAAAGCCGAGTCAAAGCGCCGCATCTCCCGGTTCGCACGCCGGGAGACACTATCGAGCAAACCGCGTGGTGAACGCTCCTTTCTCAAGACGGTAAAACAATATGATCTCAGGTTTCTATTGTGTCAAAGCGCTCTATCTTCTCTCCGATTCAAAGGCGCATTGGAGAGCGCCCACGAGGCGCCAGCGTGTTGCGAATTGCAAGTGTATCCCCTTCGTACTGAGTCACCTGGTAGCCGGAACCGTTGAGGAGTGAGGCGGCCTTTTGTCTCTCTTCCATGGACAGATGCTCATGTTCGTACAGGACGACACGCGGTCGGTATCGGTTGAAGTCCACCTGCGCCAGTACTTTGTAGTCGAAGCCTTCGGTGTCCACGTGCAGCAGGTCCAGTTCTGTTACTCCGTTTCGATCCAGGATCTCCTGCAGCGGCACGCACTCTACCTGCGTTTCAACAATGTACGGCTCAAGCTTGCCCTCCAGATGCTTGAGGATGTGGTTTCTATCAAACGAGCCAAGCTGGTCGTACCAGATCGGAAGCTGCGGCCCCAGCTTCTCTTTGGCGTCTTCAGCCACGTAATAAAACCGCGCCATCCCCTTCTCCGTGGCCACTGCTACATTCTCAAAGACGAATCGGTCCTGATTCGCGTAGTTGAGCCGCAACCGTTCGAAGAGAAACCTGACGGGTTCGATGAATATCCCTTTCCAATTGGGATTGTTGCCTATCAGGTCATGAATCGGGTCCCGATGAAGGCCGTCGTTTGCTCCCACCTGGATGAAGAACACACTCGGTTGTTTGCTGAGTGTGCGCCAGATCCCCTCGGTGATGAGAGCAGCAGTGGTTTTGGCAACAGGCCTGGGGAACAGGAGCCTATATGTTTCTCCCACTACTGGGCCTACGCCCGGCAGGTGCTTGATGAATTGCTTCAGACCAGTGCTCATGGAATCGAGCTCACTTTCTCGACGGCCTCCTGTTGGCCATGCCCAGGGGCCGCGGGGCCGACGATCGAGCGTAGCTTCCGGCGGGTGCGGCCAACTGGGCGCCTCAGGAACCCGGCGGCCCGGCGCGAAAAGCCAAGCCAGCGCCTTCCGCGGATAGTCCAAGCCCACGCGGTCCGGCGGCCGTAATGGAAAAAGAACTCTGCCCCAGGGTGCAGGCTGGGAGCGGCGCCGTTGGTCCAGGGCTTGGGGCTGCCAGTAAAGTGGAGGATGTAGGGGTCGCTCACCACGTTACGGATCACCTCCGGGCCGTAGGGACACTTTGGCTGTGCAACATAGAAGGCCTGGGTTACATTCCATTTTGGGTCGAGCAGCCCCCAACGGCCGGCAAGGACGACGTTGAGGGCGTCTTGATCGACAAATCGCGGGAAGTAGGTCTCTAGAAAGGCAAATGCCTTTTCCATGACTGCCTCCCGACGCCATTTCTCGACATCAATGACCATAACACCAGAGTTGCAGTATTTGTGCTCCGGACGGATGCCGAACTTGTCAAAATCGAGGTTCCTGAGTTCCGGGTTAAAGGTGCGGAAGCAATCGATCATGTATGGACCGTCCGGTTCCTGCACCGCCAGGAAGGGATTCCCATCCATCTCGACTGACCACAACTCAGAGAGGTCTTTCAAGACAACGACATCGGCATCGAGATAGATCACCTTCTTGATCTCGCTGGGAAGGATCTCCGGCAAAAGGAGCCGGAAGTAGGCGGCCTTTGAATATCGCGGATTGGGGCCCTTTCGGCAAATCTCGTCAATGCGCGCAGATGCGGGTCGGATCCAATGAACATGAACGTGCGGCAAGACCAACGTCCGGCATACCTTGTGACGGCTGGATGGCATGATGCCGCCATCCAAGATGAACAAATTGATCGGGCCGCTCCTGGTGTTGGTAACGGCGGAAAAGGCCGCGACCGTCATTGGCATGGCAAGCCGCTCGTCGGAGGCGAGGACGATGGAAATCGCCGATGAATGCAGTTCCGCCATCAGACCGAAACGGTGGCCTTATGATTGGAGGCGGCCTGGAGAAGTCCGACGGTGTCGAGTTCCCTGGCCGCTTTCTTCAAAAGGGCATAGCTGACTTGCGATCTCTCGGCGATATCGAGGAGGCTGTGCGAGCCGTCGGACAGATTCAACAGCCAGAGCAAGGCCATTTCCCAATCCTTCTTGCTAGTCTCTCCGCCCACTGAACCGTACAAACCGCGCTTGCCGAGTTGGGGTTCGCATTTTGGTTTTTGGTTCAGATAAATCCGGTTGTTGTCAAGCACGTCCAGGACTCGCAGGAGCTTTGTCCAGGAATCGGCCAGGAACTCCGGACGGATGTAGCTCAGGTTGTCGGCCGAGGTATGGTATTCCGGGTACTCGCCGTGGGGCGTGCGCATCAGGCATCCGACCGGCAGGTTGAAACCGGGTGAACAGAACTGCCGCTCCGAGTAGCCATAAGGGCTGAATTCCCGGATATGAAACGGCTCACCGGATTCTCGCAACACCATCTGAACGGCCCGGTCCACCTCGGCATTACCGCGCCGGCTCTTCTTGTAGTGGAAATCTCCCGGCCCCCCCAGGCAGGCAAGCACCAGGCCGTGGCGGATGCGCGGCACCCGGTTTTCATTCGCCGCCAGCCAGGAAATCGCTCCGACCGCGCTGGGCGCCAGAACGAACCGGAAAGAAAGCCGCGGGATTTGGCGGCTGAGATGCTCCGCCAAACAGGTCAGGATGCCGATGCCGGAGAGATTGTCATTAGCGAGTGACGGGTGGCAGACATGGCTGTAAATCAGCACCTCATCCTCCTCCTGGCCGGGAACGAAGTACTCGCCATACGTGAGGTGTCCCGGCTTGAGTGTCGAGTCAATCCGCACTTCGTAATCCCCTTCCTCGAGCTTAAGGAGTTGGGCGTGGCTCATACAAAAACCCCATGTCTCCCTGAAAAACGAAGTGCGATACGGAATCCAGTCCGGGCGGTCGGGCAGCGTAAACAGATGTTCCTTCAGCTCGGACAAGGGCATCCTCCGGGCGATTGGGACGCTGTATTGGAGGATATGCAGGTTGCATTGCTTGAAATCGACGATCTTCTCGCCTCGGGGATTCTTGACCCAGGCGTCTTCGATGTTCCACTCGTTCGGCACGGTCCAGTCGAAGACCGCCTTTCCGCTCGGCACTTCCTCAATCTCAAAGGGCACGTATTCCTTGAGGATTCTGAAAGTGTCCCTAATCCCGTTGCCGGTCACGCTCCGGCAGATAGGATAGAGGCGCTCCGCCAGCGAGCAGATTTGCCGGCCAATCTCGAGACTATCGCCGGCCTGAAAAGCGTCCTGGTTCATCGCTATGGTCTTGGAGTTTGGGTCGCGTGTGCTTGCCGGCGACAAGGGCTCTAGTGGAAGTCGGGCCAGGAGCGGTCGCGTTCGCTCAGAATGGGGTCCCGCAAGGGCCAGTTGATCCCAAAGGCGGGGTCATTCCAGCGGGCGCCCCTGGCGCACTCTGGCGCAAAAAACTGCGTCATCTGGTAAAAGGCCTCGGTTTCGTCAGCAAGGGTCTGGAACCCGTGGGCGAAACCCTCCGGGATATAGAGCATCCGCCCGTTGTTCTCGCTCAATTCGACGGAGATGTGTTGCAGGCGCGTAGGGGAGCCGGGGCGCAAATCCACAATCACATCAAGGAGCGCACCTCGCGTGCAGCGGATGATTTTCACTTCGGCCATTGGCGGATCTTGCCAATGCATCCCGCGAATGGTTCCCTTGCGGCGGCTGAAACTCATGCTGCATTGGGCGATGTGAGGACTGAGCCCCTTTGCGTCGAACTCACGGACGCAGAATACCCGGGCAAAGAAGCCGCGAGGGTCTTCCCTGCGCTCCATGTCCAGGATAAACGCCCCGGCAAGCCTGGTTTCGGTGAATTCCATGTTGGCGGAGTGAATTCTCTTTAGCCCGCGTGCTGCCTGCACGCCCTACCCGCCGATCGTCGTTGTTCGATTCGCGCCATGAAGGATTCGCCTTAGCCCGAATACTTCACACGCGGGTAAGGCGCGCAGTCCTCTGCGCGCCGCAATACCTCAAGAAACCGCCGTATCGTGCGGGCGGCGGCGCGCAGAGGACTGCGCGCCCTACCTACAGACTGTTGCCGTCTTGTTCGTAGCATGAAATATTCGGGTTAGAGCACCTTCACTTCCGGGATGGGCACGACGAATTGCCCCCCCCATTCGCGTACCGCGGCCAATTGCCCGCTGATTTCCTTCTTCAGGTTCCAGGGCAGGATGAGAATGTAATCAGGACGCGTCTCAAAGATCCGTTCAGGGCCGTAAATGGGCAGGCGGACTCCCGGCATGAAATGGTTCTGTTTGTAAGGGCTTTTATCGACCACGTAATCCACCAGATCGTCTCGCACCCCGCAATTATTGACCAGAGTTACCCCTTTTGCCGCGGCGCCGTAACACACGACGGACTTGCCTTGTTCCTTGGCGTCAATCAGGAAGCGCAGCAGTTTGCGTTTTGTGGCCCTGACCTTCGCTCCAAACGCCTCGTAGGTCTCCATCCGGGGCAGACCGAAGTCGATCTCCTTCTGGCGGAGCGCCCCAACTCTCTCCGAGACAACTGCGGCGGGTGAACCGTTCTCGGTGTGCCGGGCAAAGTTGCGCAACGAGCCGCCATGGGTCGGGATTTCTTCGACATCGAACAGAGTCAGGCCGTGCCGCGCGAAGATCTTCAAAACGGCCATGAACGACAGGTAGGAAAAATGCTCGTGATAAATCGTGTCGAACTGATTCTCTTCGATCAGGCGCAGGAGGTGGGGGAATTCAAAAGTCATCACCCCCTCCGGCTTGAGAGCCATCTTCAGACCGCCCACGAAATCTTCGAGGTCGGGCACATGAGCCAGCACATTGTTGCCGAGCAGCAGGTCGGCGCTCTTGGCATCTGCAACAAGGTCCCTCGCGGTTGCCACGCCAAAAAACTTCACAAGGGAGGGGATCTGCTTCTGTTCCCAAGCCACCTTGGCAATGTTTGCCGCCGGTTCAATTCCCAACACCGGGACACCTCGCGCCTTGAAGTGCTGGAGCAGGTAGCCGTCGTTGCTGGCGATCTCCACCACCTGGCTCTTCGCGTCGAGGCCGAAGCGGGCGATCATCATTTCGCAGTATTTCCGGGCGTGCTCGACCCAGCTCGTTGAAAAACTCGAGAAATAGAGGTAACTGCTGAAGATGGCGTCCGGTGTTTCGAATTCATCAAGTTGGGCGAGGAAGCACTTCTCGCAGACCCATACCTTCAGGGGGTAAAACTTCTCGGCGTCGTTGACCTTGGCAAAAGGGACGTAGGAGTTGGACAGGGGTGACATCCCCAAGTCGCACATGACCGTGTGCAACTCCGTGCCGCAAAACCGGCAGGGGCGCGGTTGTGTCTGGTCGTCTCGAGTCGCCGGCTGCCGAGCCGCGGCCGCTTCGTTGGCAGTCACCATATTGGAGGCTCAGTCGAGCATGGCTTCCGCCGTGTAGGTTCCAACGCTCTCTGGCAACGGGCCCGCCGCGTGCGGTTCCGAATTGGGCGAGAGGTCTCCGCTGGGGTCAAGCCCCCTGCGCTTCATAAAAGCGCGGATCTGGCGTTCGGTGATGCCCCGGATATCGCCCTTGTCCTGATAAACCTTATACCACTCTACGATCCAACGCAGCGCAGCGGGCAGGTCCAGCTTCGGCGCCCAGCCAAGCAACGCGCGCGCCTTGGAGGAATCGAGCTTAAGTGTCGCGTACTCGTGCGGGCTGGGATGCTTGTCCCGTTCCCACGAGAAGGGTTTTCCCCACAGGGCGTAGAGCCGCTCCACAATCCAGCCCACCGTCTTGTCATTGAACTCGTAGGGCCCGAAATTCCAGGAGCCGGCGCAACGCGGGCCGTCGTTATAGAGGCTCTCGGCCAGGGTCAGGTAGCCGTTGAGGGGGTCCAGAACATGCTGCCAGGGCCGCGTAAACCGCGGGTTGCGAATCGAGATCACGCTGTCGCTGAGCAAGGCGCGCATTGCGTCCGGCACAAGGCGGTCCTTGGCCCAGTCACCGCCGCCAATGACATTGCCGGCACGGACGGAGGCAATGGCGACTCCGTGTTGGTCGAAGCGGCTGGGATTGAAGAAGGACTTGCAGAAGGAATGAACGACCAACTCGGCGCAGGCCTTGCTGCTGCTGTAGGGATCGTCACCTCCGAGCGAAGACTTCTCCCGATACGACCAGAGCCATTCGTAATTCTTATAGCACTTGTCCGAAGTGACCACCACGACCGCCTTAATGCCCTTGGTCTGCCGAACGGCTTCGAGCAGGTTCACCGTCCCCAACACGTTGGTGCTGTAAGTGCCAACCGGGTCCACAAAGGACTCGCGCACCAGGGCCTGCGCCGCCATGTGAATGACGATTTCCGGGTTGGCGGCCTCCATCGTCCGCTGAAGATGGGCCAAATCTCTGACGTCGCCTTCAACCGAGGTCATGCTGTTGGAAACACCCGCCAGCTCAAAGAGACTGGGCGAGGTCGGCGGCGCCTTGGCATAGCCGGTGACTTTAGCGCCTATGGACTCGAGCCAGAGGCTGAGCCAACTCCCTTTGAAGCCGCTGTGACCGGTGACGAAAACCGACTTGTCTTGCCAGAACCTGGATTTCATGCGCGTTTTTTCAGTTGCCCTACAATGTCTCAGAACAAAGTGGAGTTTGTCCAGAAAAAGCTCTGATCGATCTGCCCGGTGCCGATCAGATATTGGATCTGCTTGATCCGAGTAAAAGTGGGATTGAGGAACTGCTCGGCCGTGAGGCGGATCCGGCTGAAGAGCTGATGGAACTGTAGCACGCCCTTGTCCGCATCCCAAGCGCATTCGAACCTGGGCAGGTGCTTTCGGACTTTGTCAAAGTTCACGCGGTAGCTGCGATTATCCGCACCGAGCGAGCCGAAGGTGAGTTTGCAGCCTTGGAACACGCGCGCCACCTTTTCGGCAATGTCCCTGATCCGATAGTTCTGGCCGTTGGAACCGACATTGAAGACCTCGCGGTCAATGGCCTCGACCGGCGCCTCCAGGGCGCACACGATAGCCCGGCCAATATCCGCAGCATGAACCAACGGTCGCCAGGGCGTGCCGTCGCTGTTCATTTTGATTTCCTGAGTCGTCCAGGCAAGGCCGCAGAGGTTGTTGAGCACAAGGTCAAACCGTTGGCGGGGCGAGGCCCCAAAGGCGGTGGCATTGCGCAAGCAGCAGACCGCAAAGCGGTTGTCGGCGAGCGTGCGCAGATCGCGTTCGCATAGCATCTTGCAGATTGCGTAGGAGGTCTGCGGGTTGGGTTTGGTCTCTTCGGTAACCTCGCCGTCGGTGGCAATGCCGTACACCGAGCAGGAGGACATGTAGATGAAACGCCGGACGCCCGCTTCCTTGGCGACATTGGCGACATGCAGAGTGCCCTTGTGATTGATTTCATAAGTAATGTCGTGATTCAGTTCCCCAAGCGGGTCGTTGGAAAGGACCGCCATATGCACGACCGCCTCGTGGCCGCGCACGTCCTCGACCGTCAGTCGGCGGGTGTCCTTGT
>JBJKSV010000941.1:0-2686 GCA_046703605.1 Limisphaerales bacterium | reverse complement strand
CAAGCGGCGGTCGCGCCGGCCATCTGCCAGAATCAGTTCGCGTGTGTGCAGTGGCGTCAGCCCGATCGCCGCGAGCCGGTCCTCGGGCACAAAGGAATACAGCGCCCCTGTGTCCACCCAGAACATTTCCTCGAAGAACCGCTCCGGTTGCGCCGGGTTGGCGACTTTGACCTTGACCTGAAACATGCCCATAAGCGATGGAATTACTCTATGGTCCCGAGGCCCCGTTGGCAACCGCTGTTCCGTAACGCGGCTTGCCCAACGTTCAACACTCAGCATTCAACCTTGACGGCATCGACCTCAACCCCCTGGCATCCTATGCCAAAGCCGATTAGCATCGGTAGAGGATTCGGCCCTCCCCTCAGCCCAGGCCCTCCACCACGCTTCTCACCACCTCCGCGTCGGTCGTCTTCCAACTGAATTCCGGCGGGCGGAGCGCTCCGCCCATAAAAACCCGGGCGTTCCGATGACGCATTTGGCTCTCAACGGCACGGCGCGCGCTGAGATGGATTTCCTCGACACCGGTTGCCGTAACGATCCGGCGGGCGTTGTCGGGCGTGATACCTCCGCCAGGCATAACGATGATCCGTCCAGCCGCCTGCTTCGCCAACGCCGCCAGCAGTTCAATCCCTTCCAGACATGAGGCCTCCTGTCCCGAAGTCAGGACCCGATCCGCTCCCAGCCCGATCAGCTCCTCCAAGCCCTGGCACGGGTCGCGGCACATGTCGAATGCGCGGTGGAATGTCACATTCATCGGGCGGCCCAAGGCGATGAGTTCTCGCGTGCGCTCCCGGTCGATATCTCCATCCGCGGTTAGACATCCGATGACGATCCCATCCGCGCCCAACCCCCTGGCGGTAGTGATGTCCGCCTTCATTACTTCGAACTCCTCAGGGCTATAAAGAAAATCCCCGCCTCGCGGACGAATGATCACCTGCAGTCCGATGCTCAACCCTGCCCTGGCGACTTTAATGGCGCCGGCACTGGGAGTTGTCCCGCCCTCAAGCAAGTTGGCGCACAACTCTACACGGTTGGCCCCCCCCTCCTGGGCAGCCAAAGCTCCGGCCGGGGAATCGACACAAATCTCGACCTTCATTATTGCTGGGCATTCTGTCTTTGTGAAAGTTGCACAGCAAGAGCTTTTCCAGCCTGCAGCCTGCCCAGGGTGCAGACATAAACGTCCTTGATGGTGGTAGAAAACCGGCCCGCCGGGCCCTGGCGTCCCCGGCCTCGGGTTTGGCCCAGGCAAATCCAATCGGCGGCGCGGTAGCAGGCGCCCGCAAAGCGCTGTCGGTCCACAAAGCTCTCCACAATGGAGACAGGATTATTGTGCTGCACAACGGGCTCATCACTGAATCGGGGTCTCACAGCCAGCTCATGCGCCTGCGTGGGTACTATCGGTCGCTGGTGATGCGGCAGGCCGGCGGCCTCATTCTAAACGAAGGCGAGGATGCCCCCAGGGCGTGATCCGCCCGTCACTTGGCCGAAAGTGGACGCGCTATGTCCCTTGCAACAATGATGAGCAGGACGCCGAGAGGGATCAGGACCGCGTTGGTTCCCAGCCATAACGTGCAATAGCCTCCGCAGCAACCCCCCACGAAAAGCGTACTCCAAATAGAGCCCAACTGCAGGGTCCGTATGCGCGCCATCCGGCACGCCGACCGAAGTCTGTTCTGGCGCGAGTTTTCGACCGGGGTGCGCAGACGCCGGAGGCTCAAAAGCACATACTGAGCGGCATGCTCCGACATGTTCACCAGCATTCCCGTCACAAACGTGGTGCGCACGACGATGCCCCCGGCCCGGCGTAACGTCGCGTTTTGGAGGCCCATTGCCGCCGCCAGCAACCCAACCAGCGGATACGCCCGCGGCGGAGTGAATATTCCGTTCTGCTTCTGCAGCACCGCCCCGAGCGCCGCATACGCCCCCAGAACCCCCATTTCCAACATGAACGCCGGCGCAAAATCTCGCCTTGCTCCACACCGGCTGGCCAAAGCTCCGGCCAGTACGCCACCGAAAACCCCAAACACGAAAATGGGGATCGGCAGCATCCGATGGGCCAACCTGGCCCACTGCCCTGTTCCAAAGTACGCCGCGGCGGCGACCGTGTTGCCGCTCATGTGCGAAGTAAAAATGTGCGATAGGATGATGAAGCCGGAGGCATCGACGAAACCCGCCACCCACGCCAGCATGAGTACGACGATGAACCTGCTCACGCCACCTCCTGGAGGTTCGACGCATGGGCCAACCTTGCCTGTGAATTCCTGGAGGCTGCCGGGGGTGGGGGGTGGCCGCCTGCCCGGGCGGTGCCCGCGGTGGCAGTCGGTTTGGGAAGCTTAACTTTAGGAGGGGCGGCGCGTGGCGCCAGGGCACGTATGAACGCGTTTTGCAGAAGGCCTCCGATTGTTGCCCAAAGATCGACATTGCGGGCCTTTTGGAATGTGCCGGAAAGAGGGATGGTGGTCGCCAATTGATTGTAAGACTGGTTTCGAAGCAATTCAGTGACTCCCCCGACGATGGCCTGCCTGAAATCATGCACCGGATTATGATCAAGCGCCTTGCGGAGGCTGAAGACCTGCAGGTTGAAAAAGAAGGGCTTGATGTAGCCGTGGTACCGCTCGTGCGCCGCCGCAACGTTCAGATAGACCGAGAACGTGCCTTTTTGCACATTTAAAGCGCCATACGCCCG
>JBJKSV010000940.1:0-6316 GCA_046703605.1 Limisphaerales bacterium | reverse complement strand
TTATGCTGGTCCCGCAGCCACATGGCGAACCGGGCGACCGGGTATTTGGGCGGCAGCCCGACCGACTGGAACAGGATATTGAGCAGCGAGAGCCGGACGTTGTCGCCCAACTCACCGCGCAATGTGCCGGACGCGGCGTGAAGGCCCCCGAGGCGTTTGCCCGCCGTGGTCAGCTCTTTGAGCAGGTCGGCAACCTCAGTGGAGAGCTTTGTCAGGCCCCTGGCTCGGGCGTTGTCCTCGGGAAACTCGAAGTCGGTCCACAAGTAGCGCAGGATTTTGGTGAGGTGCGATTTGCCGGAGCCGTAGAAGCCGCTGACCCAGGCAGCCTGCTGCTCCGGGCGGTCCAGGTTGGTCAGGAACGTGCGCAGGATTTTCTCCAGCCCTTTGGCATATTCGCCCTCGCAGACGAAGGTGCGCAGCTCGAAGCGGAGCGTCTTCAGCTCCTCCGGCGTGACCACGTCCTTGACGAAGGCGACGCCGTTGTTCAGCAGCTCAAGGCGGTTGGGGCTGGTCAGGAAAAGGTCACCAATCTTCATGCTTTAAGTCCCTCATCGCTCGTAATCGGCACGGCCAGGTAATTCCAGCCTTCCCGCGCATCCAGGAACCGGTAGGTGTTGTTCTCGTGCTCGCCGGGGAAGAAGACCAGCAGCCGCCCACGGATGGACGACTCGACCCGTGATACCAGTTCGGACACGCGGCAGAAGCCGAACAGGCTTGCAGTGCCGTAAACAGCTACCACAGAGGATTCATTAGCCTTGGGCGAGGTAAAGACCTTCGTTACCTGCTGGACTAAGGCTTCCTTGAAGTCATCGATCGCCGCCGACTCTGGCTCGAGGTGTTCGGGGTATTCAAAATAGCCGTCCCGGTATTCGTGCTTCGAGAGCCACTGGGCGAACGAGTCCGTCAGGTCAGCGGTGAGCCAACCGTGGTTGGCCCGGCGCGTGGAAATCTCAAATTCCTCCAGCCGCCTGCGTAGCCGCCGCTCTTCGGTTTTGCCGTAAAGGGCAAACCACACCCGCTGCGGTCCGGCCAGGTTCCGTTCCCAGGGCAAGGCGACACGGGTGTCGTAGTTCTGGATCAAGCGTTCAATCTGGCCCATGGGACAACTGGATTTCCTTTGGGGTTAATAGCTGGGGAAAGTTGATCTCGAAAATGTTGCCTGCGCCCTTGAAGTCCAACCAGCCGCGCTTCGCCGCTTCGCGAGCCAAGGCGATGAGCTGGTCCCGGTTGATGTCGAGGAGCCTGGCCCAAAAGCTTTCCAACAAGAGTTGTCCACGCAGCCCGCAAAGGTACCCGAGACTGAGCGCATACGCCGTCGTCGCCGGGGTGACCGTGGGCCGGGCGCGCAGCTTGGTGATCTTGCCTTTGAAGAATCCGGCATGGGTCCAGGTTGCACCCACATTCTGAGCCAGGCTGAGCACCATAGCGTCGCTGAACCTGCCTGGTAGCGCGTGGTTGAAGAATTTCACGAAGTCGGCGCTGGTGATGGTGTCACCCGGTTTGGCATCGAGCACTTTTTTGGCCGAGAGGCGCAAGAGGGTATCCCGCGCACTGGCACAAAGCAGAGCCAGGACCGGTCTGGCCGGTGAGTCGGCGCCCCACAACGTGCGCAGGAGCCGGAAGACGGTGACGCCCTCGTCCAGGCCATAGAGGTTGGCCAAGTGCCGAGCGGTTAGCCAACGGTTGGAGGTTGTCTTTTTGCCGAGACAGTTGTCCTCGACAATGAGCTTGTTGAAATCATCGCGCTTGGCGTGGGCTGGCGCCTTTGACAGGAGCGCTGTCAAATCGGTCAGCATCATTGTCCGGGCAGTGTGAGCGCCGCTGGTGCCTGCCTTGAATCCAAAATCCGGGTGAAGGTCGCCCAGGGTGCCTGGGCAATCCGCTAGACCAGTTTGGGACTTGCTCTTCATTTGACGAAAACACTGGTGGACGGGGCGCCAACAGCGAAGCCCAGGTCGCGGGCGTTTGACAGCGGAACGTCAGCGGCACAAAGCCGTAGCACTTTACCAAGCGAAAGTCACTGGTTGCAAGAAGCTTCAAAGGTCAAGTCCGGGCGCGTCAAAATTTGACACTTGTTCGTTGCCGCGTCGTCAAGTCGAGCTTTGCACTGTCCACGTGCCAGCCAAGTGGTTGGGCTCGGGCAGAGGTCTGCGCCTGCAATCTCGTTCGAGTTATAGACGGCGAGATGATTTTTTGCGGATGGACCCCACAGAAGCAAACAAAGGCAACAAAGGACGATCTCTGTCTTCGCGCTCCTCGGTTGAGAAATGCGCAATCAAATCTGTCGTCGTGTATAGCCGCCCAAATGAAATTGGATTGAGGATCGCGGACTGGCAACGGCACGATTGGCGACGGCGTATCCACACAGTGAGTGAGAGATGTTATGATTAAAGAACATCAACGGGTGGTGTTAAAAGCGCCCATTCCCGCCGAGGGGCTGGAATCCGGGGACGTAGGCACGGTCGTTCACCTGTATCGTGACGGGCGCGCTTACGAGGTGGAATTTACCACGCTTGCCGGTAAAACGGCGGCTGTGGTGACGGTGGGGGCAGAGCAAGTCAGGCCGGTGAACAAGCGCGAGATCACCCACGCCCGCGAACTGGCTCCGGCGTGACTTGCTCCAGTTTTTTGTCAGGGGGTCATCCCCATGCCCGCAATTCACGCTGGATAATGCCCCGGGCTTTTGCCTTCTGCTGCCGGAGTTACTTGGCGGGCGGGTCGGGCATCGCCAGTCTGCGACAGATGCGGCGACAAAGATGGGAATCCAGTTCGGCGTGCCTGGGGACCGGCTGAATTTGGTTTGTGGCGGCGTTCCTCCAAACCGAATGCGGCCCGTCATCACGGGCGCAGAAGCAACCGTGCGCTTGAAGGGGCCGCAGCAAATCGCGGCGCTTCATGCAAGTTCGACGACCGCCTTCTCGGCGTTTCCGCTCAAGCGGGACAGCGCCTCGTCTCGCCGGTAATCAAGCACACTTTGAATGGAGCCAGCCAAATCCCGCAGCGCCTCCTGCCGGGTCAGACCCTGCCCGACCGCTTCAGGCACCTCCGCACAGGTGGCGACCAGGAATTTCTCTCCATGGTCCATCCTGATGATCGAAGTAGAAGGCCAGCGCGGCATGCGCCTTTGACTGGGCCAGGTGTGGAAGGCTCTGAAGGATTTCGTCCACGCTCATACCAAGCCAACCGCAACTGTCGATCGCAGAGCCGGTTGGCCTATTTTCTCCCCCGGAATTCATCCATCAGGCTCAAGATGCGCTCGCGGATTTCGAACAAGTCCTTGCGAGCCTCACTGAGGACGGTGTCGGGCAGGAGGTTCTTGGGGGCGACGGCTTCGAGGCCGGCCTGAGATTTGTGGAGGTGGTCCAAGGCGCGCTTGAGGTAGGCAACGGTAAGGGCGGCGTCGCAAAAGTCCTGGCCTTCGGCGACGCCGCACAAGGCGCCCGCGAGTTTGGCGCTGGTGATTTGAAATTCAGAGAGGAACTGCTCCAGGTCGGCATCCGAGGATTTGTCCAGGCCGAGTTTGTCGCAGGTGCGCCAGAGTTTGACGGCGCTCTCCGAGCAACGATGTTGCAGGGGGTGACAAATGTCGCCATCGCCGGTTCGAATCCAGTCAATGCCCTCGCGGCTGGGGTCCGGGTCGGGAGGGGGTTCGTTGGCGGCGGCCTGGCAGATCTCGTTCATTTCCTCCTCGGAAATTGTGAGGTCTCCGGCGTCGTCCTCGTCGTCGTCGTGCCAGCCCATCTCGCGGGCGATTTTGTCCTGGGCGTCATTGGAGTCGCCGTATTTATCGAGCAACTCGAGGTATTTTTCGGTGCGGGCGTCGCTCTCCTTCAAGAATTTTTCGTAATCGTATTCGTCCCAATCCTCTTCGGGGTCCTTCTGGGTTCGGTGATGCTGATCGACGGCCTCGGAGAGGCGCTGCATGAACTGCACCATGCCGTTGGCGGCTTGCTGGGCGCGCTGGGCGTCTTCCTCGGGGGAGAGGCGCCATTCTGGCGGGGAAATGGTCAATTTGTAGTCGGCGCTCTCGATGACAACGCGGCCGTTGGCTTGGCTAAACCACTCGAGATAGAGCGAATTGGCCAGGTGTTCCGGGGGCTCTTCCTTGCGGCGAATCATCGCCAGGGCCTCCTCCAGCGGCACATCAAACACGCGCACTTTTCTGGAGGCGGTCAGGTCTCCAATGGTGCCGTGCTGGAGGGGATGGAGCGAATCGAGGTGCTGATGCCGGGCACGCTGTTTAGGGTTGGTGAAGGTGAGCAGGCACCCGGCCAAATCGGGCCACGCGTTGCCCTCGAGCTCGAGAAGGATTGGCTCGGCGCGTCCTTCGACCCAGATCCTGCCTCGCACGGTGCCCTTTTGGCGGTTGTCAATCTCTCCACGCACCACGCTGTCGTGAATTCGGAAAGCCATGCGCCCGGTTTATCACAAACCGGGTTTTTTGCGCCAGATCTTTTGTCAGCCAGGCCCTTCAGGGTGGTCCGGTCAAGATGCGCGCCCCAGGTGTGTGCGGAAAGGCTGGAGTGCATGAGGAGGTGGGTTATGCTTCACCGATCCTTTTGGTGCGAAATCCGTGGCGAGTTGAGGGCTGCAAGGCTTGGCCAGCAGGAGAGAAGGTGCTATGGTAAAGCTAGAATCAAGCTTATGGGCCTGTTTGGTCGCCAGCATTACGAAATCAGGATGGAACACCCGGGCAAGCTCTCTTACCGTGAAGGGAACCACGAGTACATCTTCCCGGTCTATGAAGAGGAGGGCCAGGTGGTGATTGCGGGATTTCCGTCCTGTTTTCGGCTTTATCTGTTTTTTGGCTGGCATCGGGTGCCAAGGCGGTTTTCGGCGCGAGCCGGGGAGAAGATCTTTCCACGGCTGCTGGAGCACTTCCGGAAGGCGGGGAGGAAGGCATGCATTTTTGAGCGAGAGGATGCTGAAGGCCAGGCGTATGCGTTTTATCCGGAGCTGTTTGAGCAGCGGGGCAAGGCGGTGGAGATTCTCGAGCAGGCGGGGTTTGGGTGGTTAAGCGACTACAGTTCGATCGACCTGCTGCACGAGGAATACGGTTTGGAGGTCAGCGGGATTCGGGCCGAATCGAGCATTGAACCGATCGGCAAGGCGCTGCAGGAGGCCTTCCCGCAGTGGCATTATTGCGGGATATGCCATAGCGATTACGGGCGGGAGCCGGGGTGGGAGTTCAGCATCCACATGTTTCCCAAGCGGGGGGACGGACGGTTTGTGGACAGCGGATCGGAATGAAAGGTGTCAAAGTTTCGCAATGGGGGGGTGAGAACCGTAGGGGTAAACTGAGAATCGGGAATTACGAATTGAGAATTGCAGTTGATGGCACGTCCAGTGCGAAATCGGAAGGATCCCGTGCTCCCGGGGAGTTCCGAAACGGGACTCAATTCAAGATTCCTAATTCTCAATGCTCAATCGTGTCTGATAAGGACCCGTGGCCTGAGCGCTGGGGGCGCTGGGGTCCAGACCCCATTGCCGCCGAGGCCGGGTAACGGGAGTTTCGCGGGCACAATGGACTTCCATGCATGAGGTTGAACAACCGGGAACCGCCATTTCCGCCGATGTGGAGGGAGAGCCAGGCGGCGCGATAAAGGTGACGCTGCGCGGACGCCTGGATGTCCAAACGACTGGTTATTGCTGGAACCTGCTGGAAGAGCGGCTCCGCCCCCTGCACCCATCGTCGGTGGAGGTGGAAGCGAGTGAGTTGGCCTTTTACGGCGGGATTGGGGTGGCCTTGGTGCGCTACTTGAACGAAGGCGGAATGACCCCTGACGCCAGGGTGACGGTGCGCGGTTTGAGCGAAGAGGTTGAACGGCTGCTGGGCACGTTCACTGCCGAGGATTTCCGCACCTACAAGCCCAAGCCTCCGCCGACAACGAGGATCCCAGAGGAGATCGGGCAAGGGGTTAAGACATTGTGGCAGGACATGCGCGGCCAGATCATATTTATTGGGGCGGCCACCGCCGCCCTGGCTGCCGTGCTGCGGCGCCCCAAGCAGTTGCGCTGGAAAGAGGTGCGGCGTGTCTTCGAGGTGGCCGGCTGCAATGCGCTGCCGGTAGTGGGGTTCTTTAGCTTTTTGGTCGGTTTGATTATTGCCCTGGAGGCTGCCAAACCTTTGGCCCAATTCGGGGCGCAGATTTTCATTGCCGACATGATCGGCTTCTCGGCATTGCGCGAGGCGGGGCCGCTGGTGACGGCAATCATGCTGGCGGGGCGCTCTTCATCGGCGTTTGCCGCCGAGTTGGGGACGATGAAGGTCAATGTGGAGTTGAACGCCTTGACGACGATGGGGTTGGATCCCGTG